>NZ_JAVIYN010000005.1:0-127490 GCF_036665975.1 Jeotgalicoccus huakuii
ATTATAAGTGAAAAAACCTGTAGATGGCAAATCATCTACAGGTCAATCGGACTTTGTACATATATCAAATTATTGTATTACTTATCTATTATTCTTAAAGTTCTGCTAAGCGTTTCGCTTCAATTAAGTGAAGCGTTCTAATGCTTCTTGGTAAAAATCTTCTAATTTCATCTTCATTGTAGCCTACTTGCAGACGTTTCTCATCCATAATAATTGGACGTCTAAGCAATCCAGGGTTTTCCATAATCAAAGTATAGAGTTCTTTCATTGGGAGGCTATCGATATCTACATTCAATTTTTGGAAAGTTTTAGAGCGAGTTGAGATAATTTCTTCAGTCCCATACTCAGTCATTCTTAAAATAGATTTAACTTCGTCTAAAGTTAAAGGCTCAGAAAATACATTGCGCTCAGTATAAGGAATATCATTTTCCTGGAGCCATGCTTTTGCCTTACGACATGACGTACAACTTGGAGAAGTAAATAATACTACCATGTAACTCACACTCCAATTTTATATTTTAACAAGAGTCTATACCCATAAACAGTCGATACTAAACTTAAGTGAAGTATGTATCTTGTACTGCCGTCTCTTGTTGACAATTCTTAGTATAGAGGTCGAACATTAAAATAAAATGAGAATATTGTAATAATCTAAAAAATTATTTATTAATTTTTGTAAACCCTACCAATATTAATTTATTTAGCTTACCTCTTACTTACTTATTGTAACATCAATAATGGTCAAAGTATATAGGTAATTTGATTGACTTTTATCGTGTGGACTAATTGCAAGAGATGTAAAAGAGTATTACTATTATATTATTAACTAAATAATGAAGGTGAAGACATGAAAACATTATTCTCAGGCGTTCAACCGAGTGGAATTCCGACAATCGGTAACTATATCGGAGCTTATAAACAATTCGTAGAATTACAAGATCAATATGATTCTTACTTCTGTATTGTTGATCAACATGCTATTACTGTTCCACAAGATCGCTTAAAACTTCGTGAGAACTCAAGAAAACTTGCGGCAATTTACTTAGCAAGTGGATTAGACCCAGAAAAAATTACACTATTCATTCAAAGTGAAGTCTCAGCCCATGCTAAGGCTGCATGGATGCTACAATGTGTATCATATATTGGTGAGTTAGAACGAATGACTCAGTTTAAAGATAAGGCACGTAAACAGAATCAGCGTGACGGTATTTCAGTCGGTCTACTCACATATCCACCTTTAATGGCTGGTGACATTTTACTATATAAAGCAGATGTCGTCCCAGTTGGTGAAGACCAAACACAGCACATTGAATATACAAGAAACGTTGCAGAGCGCTTCAATTCAAAATTCAATGATATCTTTACCCTACCCGACATTAAATTACCTAAGGTCGGCGGTAGAATTATGAGCCTAAATGAACCAACTAAGAAGATGAGTAAGAGTGATGATAATCAAAAATCATTCATTACCTTATTAGATGACCCTGCTCAAGCGGCTAAGAAGATTCGTTCTGCAGTAACAGATTCAGGCAGTGAAATTAAATACGATAAAGAAAACAAGCCCGGTATTTCAAACTTACTTACAATTTATAGTTCATTAACTGACCGCAGTATTGAAGCACTAGAATCTCAATACGAAGGGTCAAGCTATGGTGAATTCAAAAAGGATTTAGGTGAAGTTGTCCAGGAATTCTTAACAGGCTTCCAAGAAAAATATAACTACTATTTAAATAGTGAAGAACTAGATAACATTTTAGATGCAGGCCGTGACAAAGCTGCCTTTAAAGCGGATAAGATGATCGAAAAAATGGAACGTGCCATGGGCCTAGGAAGAAAAAGAAGATAATAGGATTTATGAAGCGGGCTGGATATTTAATCCAGCCTTTTTTTGTGATTGATGATGGAAGGTGTGCTTCGTTTTCATTTCGAAGCTGGGCTCATTAACCTACGATACAAAAAAAGACTGAACCCCTTAAAAGGGATTCAGTCCATAATATTATGCCTCATACTTTTTGAATACTAAGGAAGCGTTGTGTCCAC
Source organism: Jeotgalicoccus huakuii (assembly GCF_036665975.1). Lineage (NCBI taxonomy): Bacteria > Bacillati > Bacillota > Bacilli > Caryophanales > Staphylococcaceae > Jeotgalicoccus > Jeotgalicoccus huakuii. Next base: position 2,041 of record NZ_JAVIYN010000005.1, read on the forward strand.
CAAACCCTAGGCTGTTTGACACTGCGTACTTAAGGTCCGCTTCTACTGCAGTGTTTGGAACATAGTTTAAGTCACATTCAGGTGCTGGATTCGTTAGATTAATTGTCGGGTGAACTTTACCTTCTTTAAGGCTCATCGCCGTAATGATAGCTTCCATGCCACCTGCACCACCAAGCATATGTCCTGTCATTGACTTAGTTGAGCTGATTAGTAAATTATCCGCATGTTCTTCAAATACTGTACGGATCGCTAATGTTTCAAATTCATCATTATAAGGTGTACTTGTACCGTGTGCATTAATGTATTGAACTTCATTTGGTTCAATACCTGCATCTTTAAGTGCTTCCTTCATGGCTCTCGCACCACCTTCTCCATTTGGTGCTGGTGCTGTGATATGGTGAGCATCTCCTGTAGATCCGTAACCAACAATCTCAGCGTAGATTGTTGCACCACGTGCAATTGCATGTTCTAATTCTTCAATCACAATGACACCTGAACCTTCAGCCATTACAAAGCCATCTCTATCTTTAGAAAATGGACGTGACGCGTAATTAGGATCATTTGAAGACGATAAAGCGCGGTTCGCTTGGAACCCTGCGACACCCATATTTGTAATAGGCGCTTCGGAACCACCTGTAATCATCACATCAGCTTGACCACGTTCTATAAACTTAAATGCGTCGCCGATTGAGTTTGTACCTGTCGCACATGCCGTAACAGTTGCACCATTAGGCCCTTTTGCACCTAGACGAATTGATACTTGTCCACTTGCCATATCCGGGATCATCATCGGTACGAAGAACGGGCTTACGCGTCTTGGTCCTTTTGTTGTTAAGGCAATAAAGCCATCTTCAAGTGACTGTATCCCCCCAATACCTGAACCAATCCAAACACCGACACGTTCACTATTGTCGTCATTGATAACTAAACCGGAATCTGTCACAGCTTCATCTGCTGCAATAATTGCAAATTGAGTAAACTTATCCATACGACGTGCTTCTTTTTTATCGATAAAATCTTCTATATTTAGGTTCTTTACTTCACCAGCAATATTGACATTGAATTGTTCAGTATCAATATTCGTTATTTCTGCTATACCATTTTTACCAGCTAAAGCATTAGTCCAAGTTTCTTTAGCTGTATTCCCTATCGGTGTTACTGCACCAAGTCCAGTGATAACAACCCTTCTTTTACTCATTAAGAGTCCTCCTTCTTTTTACCCCATGTTAAACATACTGCTCCCCAAGTTAATCCACCGCCAAAGCCAACAAGTACGATATTGTCCCCTGGCTTAATACGATTTCTCTTCACTTCGTAATCGATACTAAGTGGAATGGATGCCGCTGAAGTATTTCCGTATTTATCTACAGTTACACTCATTTTATCATAAGGGAGGTTCATGCGTTCTCTAGCGGCATTCATTATGCGAATATTTGCCTGATGAGGGATTAACATGTCAATATCATCCTTATTCAGACCAGCCTGTTCTGTTACATTCACACTCGACTCACCCATTTGTCGTACCGCGAATTTAAACACTTCACGACCATTCATTCGTATGTAGCCACCCTCACGGTCGCCGTATAAGTATTTCCCACCAGAACCTTTACTACCTAGTTCAAATGATTTAATACCAAGTCCTTCATCTACTTCACCCACAACTGCAGCACCAGCACCATCACCGAATAGGACTGCTGTTGAACGATCTGTAAAATCAGTGATTTTAGTCAGCTTATCAACACCTACAACAAGGATTTTTTTATATCTTCCTGATTTAACGAACATTTCAGCTGTCGCTAGACCATAAATAAATCCAGAGCAAGCTGCAAGCTGGTCGACTGATGGTATGTTTTTAAGTTCTAATTTTTCTTGTAAGATATTTGCTACAGAGGGAAATCTATGTTCTCCTGTAGACGTCGCAACGATAACAAAATCGATTTCGTCCTTGTCCACACCGGAGTCCTCAATTGCATTTTTCGCAGCATAAAAAGCCATTTCACTCGTTTCCATGTCTTCAGCGAAACGTCTTTCTTCAATACCTGTCATTTCTCTAATCCATTCATCAGAAGTATCAAGAATTTTTTCGAAATCAAAGTTCGTAAAAACCTTTTCTGGTGCATATGAACCAATGCCGAGAATGCCTACATTTGTCATTATATTCACACCTTATAATCTCATTATATTACTAGGTACTAATTTATCATATTTTGACAAGTGATTCAATTTATTTATACGTAAAAAACACTCACACATCAAATGATGTGTGAGTGCACGATAAGCCTTATTCAGTTTCTTCAACACCAACACGGTACCAAAGTAGGTCCTCATTGTACTCGTAATCTTCAGAGTAATTGATTACTCTTTCGTTTACAGGTACAACAAACGCACGGTAAAGCGTTGGAATTACAGGAATATCTTGAGCCATTAACTCAGCCCATTCATTGTAAATTTCTTTTCTACGCTCAGTATCAAGTGCTTCTTCTGAGTTACCTTGTTCTAATAAAGCAGTTGATTCTTCAGATTCATATCTAGTGTAGTTAAATGGAGCAGTTGGTCCATATAAACCTGATGGATCGACGTCAGAACCTACACCCCAAGCACCTTGGTAGATATCAATTTCTGGGTCATCGTTTTCAACCATGTCGTAGAATGAGTTAAACTCGATTAGACGACCATTTGTTAAGACAACGTTTAAGCCAACTTCTCTCCAAGATTGGATGTAGTAGTTTGCTAATGGTTCAGCGATGTCTCCACCAGACATAGAGGCAAATTTGATTTCTAATGGTTCACCGTCTGGATCTTCGCGTAAACCATCACCGTCTGTATCTTCGTATCCTGCTTCATCCAAGATGCGATTCGCTTCTTCTGGATCATAACCAGGCACTTCGATTTCTTCGTGCCAGTTAGCGTGATATGGAGTAATTAGAGATGATGCTTTCCAACGTAAGCCGTTGTAGAAACGTTCTCCAACTGTGTCATTATCAATAGCGTGCCACATAGCACGACGTAATTCTACGTCACCCATCTTCATTTCCTCTGGCTTGTAGTCTACTTTACCTTCATCAGCATTCCAAGAACCAAGTTTGAATCCGATGTAAGTGTATGATCCCTCAACATTTGATAACCATTCTACCCCTTCCATTTCTGCAACATCAGGGTACTGGTCAGTCGGGAAGCTCTTAGCAATATCAACTTCACCTGATTCAACTGCACTTGCAATTGAAGACGGTGCAATAACACGTACGTTTACAGTTTCAACTCCTGGCTCACCGCGCCAGTAATCTTCGAATTTAGACATTGAGATTGATTCCCCAGATACGATTGAATCCACTTTGTATGGTCCGATACCGATTGGGTTCTCACGAGTTTGTGGTGCTTCTGGCATCTCTGCTACTTCAATACCTTCATAGTGATGAGTAGGGAATGCATATGCCCAGAAACCACCAGCAGTTAGTGATGGAGCGAGTTCTTTATATGTGAATACCGCTGTTTTGTCATCGACAATTTCAATACCTGAAATTTCTTCAGCGTCTCCAGCTCTGTACTCTTCAAAGCCTTCAATTAATGTAAATCCATCAGTAGATCCACGGACACCATCGTAATCCGGGTGACCAATTACTTCATAAGAAGAAACATAGTCTTGGATAGTTAAGTCAGTACCATCGTGCCACTTAACACCATCACGTACTGTAAATGTGACCGTTTTGTCGTCTTCGTTTATTTCATAAGTGATAGCACCATCATTAGTATATTGGAAATCTGCATCCATAGATAACACTGCTTCATCGAAGTGTGCCATCATATCTGCATCTGGTGCACCATTATAGAATGCCCAGTTTAAAGTACCTTCAAATGGTGTATCAGATGAGTAACCGATGTTTAAAGTACCTTCACCTGATGGTTCTCCTGTATTAGATACGGTTTTAGGGAAATCTTCATAGTTGTAGATTTTGCCTCCCCCTTCAGCTGTTTCACCTTCAGAAGATGCATCGTCTCCTGACTCTTCGTCAGCAGTTTCTTCTTCAGATGAACCGCCTCCACATGCTGCAAGCGCTAATACTAACGCTAACATCATGAGGAATAAAAGCCTTGACCAAGAAATTTTAGTCATTGTTCTTCCTCCTTTGTTTGATTCTGTTGATATATATACAAAGCTCAGACCCTGAACTTATGTATCGAAGTAAATGTAAAGCCTTTGTAATTTTCTTAATATTCATATTAGCATAATTACTCATACTTACAATGAAATTTTTAGAAAATTGTGTTATTTTTATAAATTTTTATGCATTACGCTGTCTGGCATCTCCTGCACGTCTAAGTGCTTCACCAATGTTTCTTACACACAACATTAATACTAAGATTAATATTGCTGCAGGTGCCCAAATCCACCATCTGTTCTGTAAAGTTTGTGTTTGAATGGCATAAGCCATTAAAGTACCTAATGATGGTGTCGTTTCAGGGAAACCGAAGCCAATGAATGATAAGCCTGACTCGATTCCGATATTTGCTGCAAGAGATAATGTGCCGTTAACAATGATAAGACCTACTAAGTTCGGCATCACCTGTTTAAAGATGATCTTAATATGTGAACTTCCTAATGTTCTCGATGCATTTACATAGTCCAATTCTCTTTCTTGCATTGCAACAGAACGAATCAGTCTAGCAGTACCAGTCCATAGGAACGCTGCCATAATGAGTGAGAATGTCCAAATATCATATGATGGCACGATTGTAACGAAAACAACGATGATCATAAGGAATGGTAATACCATAAAGAAGTCAACAACACGCATCATTGCGTTATCGATATGACCACCAAAATATCCTGATACAACGCCGTAGACAATACCGAAGCCAACACTCAAGATAGTAACTAAAGCCCCAATTGCAAGTGAGTTTCTAGTACCAATAATCAATTGACCAAAAATATCACGACCACCATAATCTGTACCTAGTCTGAACGTGTCGTTAGGTGGCTGATTGATTGCAAATAGGTCAACTTTTACAATTTCTGAATGGTTCAAGAACATTGTTAAACCAAAAACATATGATGTAATTATCACAAGTATGATCAGTGAGAATAACGCTAATTTGTCGGAGATGACCTCTTCAAATAGAATTCTCCAACCGGGTTTACTCTTCGGTAGATTCTTCATATCTGATGCACCGTGACCCATAACGCCGTGTGGGAGATCAGCTTTGACGCTCATATCAAGCTCTCTGGATTCACTAGTATGTTGATTATCATCAAACTCAAAGCCGTCCCGCGCTTTGGTCGGGGTGTGGTCTTTATTATCCATATCTTCATCAAATTCATATGCTTTTGAATCATCCTTTAAATTTTTATTTTCTTTATTATTATTCGACATTTACACCCCTCCTTACTTAATACGGATACGTGGATCCACGATACTCAAGATAATATCTGACAGTAATGCACCGAGAATGGATAGCATACCAAAAACTAAAATCAAGACGTTCGCGACTGAGAAGTCACGGATTGAAATTGACTCTAGGAATAGACGTCCCATACCTGGATAACCATAGATGGTCTCAATGAATAATGATCCACCTAATAGTGAAGTAATTTCGTACCCAAAAAATGCTGCAATTGGTAAGATAGAGTTTCTAAAGATATGTTTCGTATATACTTTACCTTCGGAAACACCTTTAGCACGTGCAAGTGTTACGAAGTCTTTTTGCTTCGTTTCAATAATTCCACTCCTTAGGTACTGAACCGTTCCGACTAAACCGATTAAAGCAATTGAGAAACTCGGTAGTACTAGGTGTTGGAATTTACTTATTACATATTCTAAAGTACCTGGTGTGACACCCACTCCAACCGATCCACCTGTTGGGAACCAACCAAGTGTATAGCCAAATACAAGTAGCATCACTAAACCGAAAATAAATGTCGGTGTCGCAAAACCTAAGTAAGTATAACCTGTAATCGCACTGTCTAATAATGAGTCATTCCAACGACCAGACACTAGGCCAAGTGGAATACCAATCAAGTAAATTAGCACTGAAGAAAAAAGTCCGAGCCATATAGTATTCATCATTCTATCTCCAATAACATCTAGAACAGGCTGTTGTTTAAAGAATGATTGCCCGAAGTCCCCCTGTAACATTGCTAAAACCCAATCTCTATATTGAATGTACCATGGATTATTTAATCCCATCTGTTCACGAAGTCTTTCAATTTGTTCAATTGGTACCGTTGGATCAATTAGGCCACTCAATGCATCCCCTGGCATTAATGATCCTAAGAAGAAAACTAAAATACTTAATAATAATATTTGCGGTAATGAAATAATTAAGCGTCGAATTGTAAATTTAATCATTCAGCCCGTCACCCCTTTGCAGGTAAAGCAGCTTTATGCGTCGATGTAATATCAACTAACGGCAAGGCTCTACCATCTTCATCTAAATATTCATGGAAATGTTCATTGTATTGTTCTTTAACTGATTGACGTATATTTAAGTTTTCATCAATCTTATCAACATCTGTATCAGGAATCGCAGCGATGAGTCGCTTCGTATACAAGTGTTGTGGGTTGTTGAAGATTTCTTCCGCTGTCCCTTCTTCAACTAATCTCCCTTGATACATAATCCCGATGTGCTGACACATATGCCTCACTACCCCTAAGTCATGGGCGATGAAAAGCATAGTCAAGTTCATTTCCTCTTGGATGTCTTGCATGAAGTTTAAAACTTGGGCTTGAACTGATACATCAAGTGCTGAAACTGGCTCGTCTGCAATAATCAATTTAGGATTTAATGCGATCGCTCTAGCCACCCCTATTCTCTGTCTTTGCCCACCGGAAAACTCATGTGGATACTTGTACAAAGAGCCAGGTGGTAAACCTACTTTTTGAAGCAGTCCTAAAACTTCTGCAATCAACTCATCTTTAGTACGCTTATGATAATTTTTAATTGGTTCTGCAACAATATCAAATACCCTTTTACGAACATTTAATGATGAGTATGGATCCTGAAAAATCATCTGAATCTCTTTAGAATTTTTAACTGATTTCCCATTTCCACTGATCGTTTTACCGTTAAAGAGAATTTCTCCCTCTGTGATGTGATTTAGACCAATGACTGCTTTACCAGTTGTCGTCTTACCTGAACCGGATTCACCTACGAGTCCATATGTAGTCCCTTCTGGAATATTTAGTGATACACCGTCTACCGCTTTCACGTGGTCTTTAACTGTGTTAAAGAATCCGCCACGAATTGGGTAATGTACTTTGAGATCTTTAATTTCAAGTAAATTACTCATTCTGTCACCTCATCTGCTTCTGCCATTTGTTGTGCTTCAATTGCCATACCTGTCGTTGCATCAGATTTCAAATAGAAATTCTTATAACAAGTACAACGTACGAAATGCCCTGGACTAATTTCTCTTAGTTCAGGATTATGTTCATGTTCTTTTTCATCAATCCATGGAATTCTTGGTGCAAATCGACATGAATCTCTTTCCATCTTATTTAATGGTGGCACAACACCTTCGATAACATGCAGTTTCGATCCTTGTAGTTCCTCATTTGGTAAGGAATTAAGAAGTGAACGAGTATATGGATGTTTTGGATTTTTAAACAATTCTTTAACCGGTGCAATTTCTACAATTTGTCCTGCATACATTACGGCAACTCTATCTGCCATCTCAGCAACAACACCTAAGTCATGAGTAATGAGCAGTACACCAGAGTTCAAATCATCTTGCAACTCTCTAATCAAATCTAGAATCTGAGCTTGAATCGTTACATCTAAAGCAGTTGTTGGCTCATCAGCAATGAGTAATTTTGGTCTGTTAGCTATGGCAATGGCAATTACTACACGCTGTCTCATTCCACCAGATAATTCATGAGGGAAAGCATTCCCCACTCTTTCAGGTCTTGGAATACCCACACGACTTAATAATTCAATAGCATAAGCTTCACGTTCATCTCTGTCTTTTGTTTTATGAATTTTAAGCGTTTCCATAATTTGATGCTTTATTTTCATTAGTGGGTTTAAGGCTGTCATTGGATCCTGGAAGATCATCGCCAATTCCCCACCACGGATTCTATTCATCTTAGTTTCTTTTACTTTCATTAGATCTTTGCCTTCAAAAAGTACTTCTCCTTCTATTCTTGCAGCACGGTGTAACTTCATTAATGAAAATGCTGTCGCACTTTTGCCTGATCCCGACTCCCCTACCAAGGCCACAACCTCATTAGGTTTAATGTCGAGGGAAACATCGTCCACCGCTGGGTAATATTCACCATCGATCTTAAAGGATGTTGTTAAATTCTTAACACTTAGAAGATTTTCTCCCACTTATAATCACCTTAACTTTCCCTTTGTTTAACAAAATCCCATTTGTTATTAAAGTTAATCTTTCATATGAGCTATTGTATATATTCTGTAACAAAATGACAATATAAATTTTCTTAAAATTTACAACTTTCTGTACAGAATTTATTATTATGCAGTTATGTATAAATGACTTATCCCAATTCTAGAAAACATCGTTCTATTTTGCAAGCGTTTTCAAGAAATAATTTTTACTACTATACTTTGTTTTACTTTTCATGTAAAATAAATACTATAAATATGAGTTATCGGAGGCTTTTCGACGATGAGATACATCATTACTTTTTTCTGGGCATTTTTACTTACTCAGATGGTAAACTTTATACTTAACAGTCTCGCTGGCGGTGGTCCATTAAACTTCTGGATTGGTGTTATTTTAGCAGTGATCATTACATTAACTGTATTCGTTTTAGATATTCTGACTAAGATGTCAAGAGACACTCAATCAGGAAACGAGAATTAAACCGGATTTCTTCATGAAATCTGGTTTTTTTATGCATTTTATTTCTGGGTATACACATATTAAAAGTATTTTTTGTATTAGGAGGAAACCTATGAATAAATATGTGATGTCAATCGATCAGGGTACGACGAGTACAAGAGCGGTCCTCATCAATCAACAAGGTAAAATCATCGCCTCAAGTCAAAGGGAATTCAAACAGATTTTCCCTCACTCTGGTTGGGTCGAACATAATGCAAATGAAATCTGGAGTTCAGTCCTAAGCGTAATCAGCAGTGTACTCATTGAACACAATGTAGGTGCAGATGAGATTGACTCAATTGGAATTACAAACCAAAGAGAAACAACTGTCGTATGGGATAAACACACAGGTTTACCGATATATAATGCGATCGTTTGGCAATCAAGACAAACAACGGATATTTGTAACACCTTAAAGCACGATGGTTATGAAAAATTAATTAAAGACAAAACTGGTCTATTAATAGATCCTTATTTCTCTGGTACAAAGATAAAATGGATCCTCGACAATGTCGAGGGTGCAAGAAAAAAAGCTGAAAACGGAGATTTATTATTTGGGACGATTGATAGTTGGTTAATTTGGAAATTCACTGAGGGAAATATTCACGTCACAGATTACACTAATGCAAGCCGGACGCTCTTGTACAATATATATAATCTACAATGGGATGATGAGCTTTTATCGATACTTAATGTACCGAAATCAATGTTACCAGAAGTAAAATCTTCTAGTGAAATTTATGGTCATACAACGAGATCTCATTTCTTTGGTCATGAGGTGCCAATCTCTGGTATTGCCGGTGACCAACAAGCCGCCCTATTCGGTCAAACTTGTTTTGACAAAGGTGAAGCGAAAAATACCTACGGCACTGGATGTTTCCTTTTATTAAATACAGGTGAGGAACCGACAACGAGCGACAATGGACTACTTACAACTATTGCAGCTGGTGTCGATGGTAAAATCACCTATGCACTTGAAGGTTCAATCTTTGTTGCAGGTAGTGCAATTCAATGGCTAAGAGATAGTTTAGAATTTTTTCATGACTCTAAAGAGAGTGAAGATTATGCAATGACACTTGACTCTTCTGATGGTGTCTACGTTGTTCCATCATTCACTGGACTCGGTGCACCGTACTGGGACGCAGAGGCAAGAGGTGCGATATTTGGTTTAAGTAGAGGCTCGACCAAGGCACATATTAGCCGAGCAACCCTAGAGGCTGTTGCATATCAAACTAAAGATGTCCTTGATGCGATGCAAGTTGATGGGGCAACTAAAATTGATCGTTTAAGAGTGGACGGCGGTGCAAGTGCCAACAATTTCTTAATGCAGTTCCAAGCTGACATTTTAAATACGACGGTTGAACGTCCAAAAATTGTGGAATCCACTGCCTTAGGTGCTGCTTATCTTGCGGGTCTTGCCTCAGGATTTTTTGAATCCCAAGAAAAACTGAGGGAGCTCAGTGAAACTGAAGCAGTTTTTGAAGCGAAGATGGAAGAAAATAAGAGAAATCAATTGTACAGTGGTTGGCAAACTGCCATTAAAGCAACTCAAATGTTCAAAACCAACTAAACATAACTAGTAGGAGGGAAACAATGTTAAACGCACTGACAAGAGCACACCAAATTGAGCACATGTCTAAAACAGAATATGATTTACTCATCATCGGTGGTGGTATCACTGGTGCTGGTATTGCTTTGGATGCAACAATGCGCGGTTTAAAAGTTGCCTTAGTCGAAATGCAAGACTTCTCTGAAGGTACATCGAGCCGAAGCACGAAACTTATTCATGGTGGTTTAAGATATTTAAAACAACTTCAGATTGGTGTTGTTAAAGAGACTGGTAGAGAAAGAGCAATCGTCTATGAAAATGGCCCACATGTTACCACTCCGGAATGGATGCTACTGCCTTTTAGAAAAGGTGGTACTTTTGGTGAATTTACAACTAACATAGGGCTAAAGGTTTATGATTCTTTAGCTAAAGTAGAAAAAAATGAGCGTCGTCATATGCTTTCTAAAAAGGAAGTTTTAGAACGTGTCCCAAATATTAATAAGAAGGCCCTCCAAGGTGGTGGTTATTATGTTGAATATAAAACTGATGACTCAAGACTTACTATAGAAGTGATGAAAAAAGCAGCTCAGTATGGTGCAGATTTAGTGAATTACCTTAAAGCAGATGGCTTCATCTATAAAAAAGAAACAATTAAAGGATTAAAAACGACCGATCAATTAAGCGGTATCACACATAATATACTTGCCAAAGCTGTCGTTAATGCTGCTGGTCCATGGGTTGATGAAGTGAGAGCATATGATAAGGATGAACCTGTTTCAAAAAAACATCTCGTGCACACCAAGGGGGTACACCTCGTTTTTAAACAAGAGGATTTCCCGCTCACACAAGCAGTCTACTTTGATACAGAAAATGATGGCAGAATGATCTTTGCCATCCCAAGATCCGGTAAAACCTATGTAGGTACAACGGATACTTTTTATACGGATGATAAGAAGAATCCTGTTGCTGATGCTAAAGATAAGGCTTATCTAATTGAAGCCATCAACTTTATGTTCCCTTCACTCAACCTAACACATGATCACATCGAATCATCTTGGGCAGGTATTCGCCCTCTTATACAATCATCATCAAGTAAGAATGCATCAGATATTTCAAGAAAAGATGAGATTTGGCACAATAATAGTGGCTTGATAACCATTGCTGGTGGCAAATTAACAGGCTATCGTCATATGGCTGAAGAAATTGTTGATGAAGTATCACTTTATTTGAAGAAAAATTATAAGATGCACATTGCTAAAGTGTCTACTAAAAATGAACCGATATCAGGTGGAGACGTTGGTGGCTCAATCGGTTATCATAACTTTGCAGACAATATTAGTCGAAAAGCACAAAGCTATGGACTCACTTTAGAAGAAGGTCATATGCTTGCACTTAAGTACGGTTCTAATGCAGAAACGGTATATCAATACGCAGGTATTACTAACGACTCAGAAGAAAAGTACGGCTTACCAAAAGCCCTCTACGCAGAAGTAATATACAGTATTCTGCATGAAATGGTTGTTAAACCGACAGATTTTCTCATTCGTCGTAGTGGTAAGTTGTACTTTGCAATTGAAGAAGTCATGCAATATCGTCAAGGCATTGAAAAGCTTCTATCTGATACCTTTAGTTGGACTGACAGTCAGTATGAACAGTATGTCAGTGAACTTGACCGAGCGATTGCTGACACAAAACATTAATAAGTAAAAAACTGGACCATTGATTATAAAATCTATGGTCCAGTTTTTTATAAAATTATTCTTCTTCGATATTAAATACTAATTCATCATCTTTTATGTCAGCTTTTATTCTTAACCCCTCTGACATATCCGCTTCAATCAACTTACGTGCAAGCGGTGTTTCAATATTTCTTTGGATAAACCGTTTCATTGGACGTGCACCAAATTGTGGTTCATAAGAGCTTTTTGCTACCCAAGTTTTTACTGCATCAGATACTTCAATTTCCATGTGTTGATTTCTTAAGCGTGTATTTAAATCACTAATCATACGGTCAACAATGGCACCCATGTCTTTCTCAGTTAATGGACTGAACATGACAATATCATCCATACGGTTGATGATTTCAGGTTTAAAGTATTTATGCACTTCTGACATGACAATCTCTCTTGTTTGATCTGTTAACTCCCCACCTTGTACAACTGTATCTAGTAGATGTTGGGAGCCGATATTTGAAGTCATAATAATGATAGTATTTTTAAAGTTAATGATACGCCCCTTTGAATCTGTTAGACGACCTTCATCTAAAAGTTGAAGTAAGATATTAAAGACATCAGCATGCGCTTTTTCTACTTCATCTAAGAGGATAACTGAATAAGGCTGACGTCTAACCGCTTCAGTTAATTGTCCACCCTCTTCATGACCAACATAGCCTGGAGGTGCACCGATTAATCTTGAAACAGAATGTTTTTCCATGTACTCAGACATATCGATTCTGATCATATGTTTCTCAGAGTCAAACATTGTTGAGGCTAAGGCTTTAGCGAGTTCAGTTTTACCGACACCCGTAGGTCCTAAAAATAGGAAGCTCCCGATTGGACGATTCGGATCTTTAATACCCGCTCTTGCTCTAATTACTGCGTCAGCAACTAAATCGACAGCTTCATCTTGACCGACGACACGTTCATGAAGAATGTCCGATAATTTCAAGAGTTTTTCCTTTTCAGTTTCAACAAGTTTTGTAACCGGAATACCTGTCCATTGGCTCACGATAAAACCAATTTCCTCTTCGGTCACAACTTCTCTAATAATTCTATTGTCAGATGATTCTTCTTGTTGCATTTCTTGTTCATATTCTTCGAGTGCTTTTTCTAACTGTGGTAATTTACCATGTCTAAGTTCTGCCGCACGTTCAAGCTCATAATTGTTCTCTGCGTCTTCTAATTCCTGACGTACTTTGTCAACTTCAGCTCGTTTGTCATTCACTCTTTGAATTTGTTCTTTTTCTTTCTCAACTTTGTTTTGAAGTGTAGACTGGCTCTCTTTCATATCCGCTAATTCTTTTTGGAGTTCGGATAGACGCGCTTGTGAAACTTGGTCATCTTCTCCTTTTAAAGCTTGTTCCTCGATTTCAAGTTGCATTACCTTACGATTAATCTGATCAAGTTCAGTTGGGTTCGATCCCATCTCTGTTCGTATCGTCGCACTCGCTTGGTCCATGAGGTCAATTGCCTTATCTGGTAAGAAGCGATCTGTAATATAACGGTCTGATAGTTCTGCAGCTGCAACAAGGGCACGGTCTGTAATTCTTACACCGTGGTGCACTTCATAGCGCTCTTTTAGACCGCGCAGAATTGAAATAGTATCCTCTACATCAGGCTCTGGTACTTGAACCTTTTGGAAACGTCTTTCTAAGGCAGAGTCTTTTTCGATATACTCACGATATTCGTTTGTTGTTGTTGCCCCAATACAGTGTAGCTCACCTCGTGCAAGCATAGGCTTAAGCATATTGCCTGCATCCATTGCACCATCAGTTTTACCAGCCCCAACAAGCATGTGGATTTCATCAATAAATAGAATAATTCTTCCTTCAGATTCTTTAATTTCTTTAAGCACAGCTTTTAATCGTTCTTCAAACTCACCACGGAATTTCGCACCCGCAACTAGTGAAGTAAGATCGAGTTCAAAAACTGTCTTATCTAAGAGACTATCTGGAACATCCTTACGTACAATTCTTTGAGCAAGTCCTTCGACAATTGCCGTTTTACCCACACCAGGTTCACCAATTAGTACTGGATTATTTTTTCTCTTACGACTTAAAATTCGAATCGTATCTCTGATTTCTTCATCACGACCAATGACCGGATCTACCTTACCATTTCTGACTTCTTCAACAAGGTCACGCCCATATTTTTCTAATACTTCATATTGATTTTCAGGATTTTGACTCGTCACGTGGTTACCCCCTCTTATTTTCTTCACTATTTCTTTAACAACTTCATCCTTATTACCTACAGCATTGCTTAAAATATCATCAATTTTTAGCGCTGCTAGAAATATGTGTTCCTGGGAGATATAATCATCTTCCATATCAACAATCAGTTTTTCCGCTTCATTATATAACTGCGAAAAACCTTGCGACATATAGACACCATATTCTATATTATCGCCACTTACCTTATTGTATTTTGCTAATTTTTCATCATAACTTTTAATTATATTGTCAATGTTGATGTTTGCTCTTTCTAGAATGTCAGCACTCATGCTATCTTCAATCAATAGCATTGCTTTTAGTATTGACTCTAGCTCAATTGCCTGAAGTTTAAGATCAACTGTCAGACCTTGAGCACGTTCAACGATTTGTTGAACTTTAACTGTCATCTTATTTATATCCATTTAAACCACCTCTAATCAATAAATTAAAGTGTTTGACCAAATTTGACCATAACTTAATTATACACTTTAAGAAGATTAAATCAAGTAATTGATAGCAATTTAAGACAATTTGTCTTATATTAAATGATGTACATTTTAAGGAGGATCACCTCATGGAAATCATTACTATTATCAAATATGCTTTTCTTGGTTTATTACAGGGCATTACAGAACCAATTCCCGTATCATCTAGTGGTCATTTAGTCATTGCCAGGGAGCTATTCAATATCGAAGCACAAGGTCTTTCTTTTGAAATATTTTTAAATACGGCTTCCCTTATTGCAATCTTGTTCATCTATCGAGATGATATCATTAGTATCATCAATAATTTGTTTAGATATTTATTTAAAGGCGCGAGAGACGATGATGCAATTACTGATTTTAAATATACGATTTGCCTAATTATCGCGACGATTCCAGTTGGTGTTGCAGGGCTACTGCTTAAAGATGTAATCGGCGATAATATTTCTGTTGGCTTCGTAGGACTTATGCTACTTGTAACAGGTATTGCACTTTGGTTTATTAAAAATAAAAGAGGCGATAAGAGGGATGGAGACCTGACAATTAAAGATTCTATAATAGTTGGTCTATCTCAATGTATAGCATTAACACCTGGAATTAGCCGCAGTGGTGCAACAATTGTCGGTTCCATTGCAGTTGGTCTTAGCCAGAAAAACGCATTAAGATTTGCATTTCTTCTTTATATTCCAGTATCTCTTGGAACAGCTTTAATATCCGTTGGAGATATCGTTAACGACCCTAACATGGATACACTATGGTTAGCATATTTAATTGCCTTTATTATTACCCTTATCGCAACATATTTTGCAGTTAAATGGTTACAAAATGTGATGGAAAAAGGTAATTTGATTATCTTCGTTTACTACTGTTTTGCTTTAGGCGCTTTTTCAATCCTATATCAGTTTATTTGGGCATAATAATTCAATGGATCCAATCGGTTAACAACCAAATTCACCACAATACAAAAAAGCTATGAGAAGAATTATCTTCTCATAGCTTATTATTTATATTAGCTTACACCAAGTGCAATTTTAGCGTAACGACTCATCTTGTCTTTGTCCCATGGTGGATTCCATACGATAGCAACTTGAACATCATTTACCTCAGGTAGTTCTGAAAGTACGTGCTCAACTTGACCAATAATTTGTGGTCCCATTGGGCAACCCATTGAAGTTAAAGTCATTTCAACACCTGCTGTACCTTCGTCATCTAGGTTTACACCATAAACTAAGCCTAAGTTTACAATATCTATACCGAGTTCCGGGTCAATGACATTCTCTAGCGCACCGTACATGCTTTCTTCCATTGCTTTATCCAACATAATCACTCCTCACCTAGTATATGTAATACTTACTATACCAAAAATTATACATTCGATAAATATAAATGCTATTATTGAGAAGAAACATTATTCTTACATACTGACAAAAGGGAGATTTATATGGATAAGCATTTAATTTGTTTAGACTTAGACGGCACACTTTTAACTGATGAGAAGAATATCAGTCCTTACACAAAGAAAGTGCTGACAACGTTGAAACAACAGGGCCATGAGCTAATGATTTCAACTGGCCGTCCGTATCGTGCCAGTGTACCCTACTATAAAGAATTAAAAATGACGACACCTGTTGTAAACTTTAACGGTGCTTTCGTCCACCATCCTACAGATTTTGACTTCCAAATCATGCATGAAACATTGGATAAGGAAGTTACAAAAGAAATTGCTAAAAAAGTTCCTGAATTAAATATTAAAAATATTGTCGCTGAAATTAAAGATAATATTTATATCCACTATCACGATAGCGTCCTATTCGACGCCTTCACCATGGGCAACCCTAAAATAAGTGTTGGCGAACTTCAAGATACAGTTACAGAGGACGTTACTTCTATTCTTGTTCAGGCAGAAGAGAGTGAAATGCCTCATATTCGTAAGACTCTAGATGAGTTATTTGCTGAAGTAATCGAACAACGTCGCTGGGGTGCGCCTTATCCTGTCTTAGAAATAATCAAAAAAGGTATTAATAAGGCGGTTGGTGTGGATTACGCCAGAGAGTATTTGGGAATTCCACAAAGTAGAACAATCGCTTTTGGAGATGAAGACAACGACACTGAAATGCTACAGTATGTTGAACATGGTGTCGCAATGAAGAATGGTATCGACGATATCAAAAATGTGTCTAAATATATTACAGAATATAACAATAACAATGACGGTATTGGACATTTCCTTAATGAATTTTTCGATCTCCGTCTTAAACCATAGGGAGGGTTATCTATGAAATTATTTATTGATAGTTGCTCAGATTTAAGCTTAGAACGTGCCAAGGAGTTAGACATTGAAGTGCTCCCTTTGAAGATTCAACTCGACGACAAAAGCTACCTAGACCAACTCGAGATAACTAGTGATGAAGTCATCACAGCAATCAAGGAAGGTAAAAGACCATTAACAAGTCAACCAAATCCCGAAAGTTATTTTGAGTTGTTTGAGGCATATGTAAAAGAAGGTACACCAATCATATACCTTGGCTTTTCAAGTGAACTTTCCGGGGCATTCCAAAGTTCAGTCATTGCACGTGATAACATCCTAGAACAATATCCTGAAGCTGATATCACATTGATTGATTCATCTGCTGCAAGCTATGGGCTCGGAATGCTAGTCGAACGTGCAGCATCTTATATTAAAAACGGTGACGACAAAGATAAAATCATTAAAAATATTGAAACAGATGTCGCTATGATCAGACACTTGTTTACAGTTGATGACTTAAATTACTTAGCCAAGGGTGGACGTTTATCGAAAGGGTCAGCATTTTTAGGTGGCTTATTAAATATTAAACCCCTTCTACACGTAGAAAACGGTCAATTAGTACCTGTTGAAAAACACCGTGGACTTAAAAAGGTATTTAGACGTATGACAGAACTCGTAAAAAATGAACGTGCAACCGGACTCGCTCACATTACTCATGCTGATGCCAAAGAAAATGCAGAGTTATTAAAAGCACAAATTCTAGAAAATACAGATATAACAGAAGTTAAGATTTCTAGTATCGGACCGACAATTAGTTCTCATACTGGGGCTGGCACCGTCGCCTTATTCTACTTTCAAGACGGGCGCTAAGTTATGGTAAAAATTGCTGTTGTCGGTGGGGTCGCAGGTGGTGCCACTGTAGCCTCTCAGCTCCGACGACTTGATCCAAAGGCTGATATTACAATTTATGAACGAAATAATGAAATAAGTTACGGGGCATGTGGAATGCCCTATCACATTAGCGGTGAAGTAAAATCTAGGAAAAGCCTTATTAACATGACACCAGAGAAATTTCTAGATAAAGATATCAAAGTGTTAATTAACCATGAAGTAACAAAAGTTGATTCTGATAACAACACTTTAACCGTATTTGATAAAAATAATAATGACTATAAGACGGTCAACTATGATTATTTAATCTTATCACCAGGTGGTAGCCCGAAAGTCCTACCCGCCTTAAAAGATGTACCTCAAAGTTTCCCACTTCATAAGATACAAGACCTAGATGCCATCATGGCTTACATTGACAAATATAATATTAAAGAAGCTGTACTTGTCGGTTCTGGTTATATTGGGCTCGAAGTAACGGAAAACTTAAGTGAACGCGGCATTAAGGTAACGATGTTACAACATGATGAACGAATTTATAAAAAGATTGAAGCTGACATGAATCATGTCATACATCAAGCGATGGAAGATCACCAAATTGATCTCAAACTTAATGCTGAAATTAAAAGTGTCGAAGGTGAAACCTTGACACTTAACAATGGTGAAGAAATCCATGCGCCATTGATTATTAGCGGTATTGGTACACAGCCTAATACAGCATTCCTTAAAGGTTCTGGCATAAATCTAACTGATAAGGGTCTGATCCCAATCGATTCAAAAGGCCGAACGAACCTGGACAATGTCTATGCACTTGGAGATGTGATTGAAACAGTTTACCAGCATGTACCAGATGTGAAAGTTCAATCATTACTGGCTTGGCCAGCGCATCGCCTGGCACACATAATTGCCAATCAAATCGCAGGTGATGATAATATAGTGCACGAAGGTTTACTTGGTACAAATATTGTAAAGTTTTTTGACTATGCCATTGCATCAACAGGCCTTAGTGAAAAAGAAGTCATGAAATTCCCACACCTAGTTGTCGACCAAAAACAAAAAAATAAGTCAGGCTATATGTCTACAGCGAAACCTATTGATATCAGAGTCTACTTCCATAAAGAAACACATCAGATTTTAAGAGCAGCCATTGTCGGTACAGAAGGTGTCGATAAACGTATTGATGTACTTGCAACACATATACGTTTAGGTGGAAATGTCTTTGACTTAATTAATATAGAAATAGCATACGCTCCCCCGTTCTCTAGTCCAAAAGACGTCATTAATATGGTCGGTTATAAGGCGATTGCTAAAGCAAATGAAGCTCAATAAAAATATCCATCCTGAGAGGATGGATATTTTTTACTATATTTTTCTTTGAATTTGTTTATACATACTCATGATATTCATAAGGATCTTGGCCTTCGACACGGCCGTCCTCACCTTTATCAAGCGCATCAATTTTTTCTATATCTTCTTGGCTTAAGTCAAATTCAGTCGCCTCAATATTTTCTTTCTGATGCACTGGATCAGCTGATTTCGGTATGGCCATAACACCCGCTTGATAGTTCCAATTGATAATAATTTGAGCAGGTGTCTTATCATATTTAGCTGCAATTTCTTTGATGGTTTCATTTTCAAGCACATCGTTTAGATATCCTCTGCCAAATGGACTCCATGCTTCTGTTAGAATGCCTCGTTTTTTATTCTCTTCTACCATGCGTTTATTATTGAAATAAGGATGACGTTCCACCTGATTCGTAGCTGGAGTCACACCCGTTGCATTGATAATATCATCCAGGTGATCTGGTTCAAAGTTAGATACACCAATGGTTCTAATTAAGCCTTGTTTCTGAGCATCTACAAGTGCCTTCCATGCTTCAACGTATTTGCCATCATCTGGATTTGGCCAATGAATTAAATACTTATCAAAGTACTCTAATCCAGCACGTCTCAACGATTCTTGAAGAAAGATAAACGCCTTATCGTAGTCGTGGTGTGAACCTGGTAATTTTGAGCTCACTAATATTTCTTCACGGTGTAATCTAGAACGTCTAACCGCTTCCCCAACAATACCTTCGTTGTTATAGTTTGTTGAAGTGTCGAGTAAACGGAAACCACTATTAAGTGCATTAAGAATTTCGAACGTTCCCTTATCTCCAACTAAGCCAATTGTACCTAGACCAACATACGGCCAAACCGTCTTGTCATTGAGTACAAATCCTTTTTCATTTATAGTCAAAATCTCATCTCCTTATAATATCTTGCTAAAAGATGACTAAGTAACTTATCTGATATCCACTATATAATATTTCCGTTTCGATACATTTTTAAACATCTCCATACGAAAAGACCTCGGTTAATCACCGAGGTCAATATCTAACTACTTTTTGTTTTAAAACTTGCTATTCTTTCGTTTCTTAGAGCGTGAGGCTGCTACCCAAACAAAGATTGCAAATAAGCCGAAGATTAAAATACTTGCATAAAGATATCCATTGTTAAAGCCTGCCTCTTCGATGATTGAATACAGTTCAGTTTCTTCTCTATCTAATACTGTAATAAATTCCCCTTCATGTGGGCGAATCATATCACCTATTAACATTCCACTATAGACTTTACCTTCTTCACTCGCCGTCTGTGTAAAACTGTTACTCTGTGTCTCAGAAGTATTATTCATATTAAAGACGAAATCTACATCGTTTGTTTCGTATCTTACAATATATTGCCCTGCTTCATTAAGTAAAGTTTCTGTTTCACCTGAAGCCATTACTTGATGTCTGTCATATATCATACTAATGTTCTCTAAATATTCTACAACTTCTTTATCTGTCCATAGGTCCATCTGCGGGTGAATTTCCGGGTAAGAATCACCATTAAATGCAACTTCTGTTCCATAAGTCATGGCACTTGCACCTTGATAACCATATAAATAGTTTGCTAGCTGTTGGACTCTTGTTCCTGGGAACATATTGTGACTCGCAGCATGATGTGTAAAACGTTCTGAGAACCAGTGATCTGCTAGTACTAATTCATTGTCAGTTGGAAACTCTGGTATCCCAATATCTACACCACCAAGTGCATTCGCAATGCTTGATCTGAATTCATTATGAGACACGTGATCGAAACCTTCAGCTGTCATGCCATCTAGCGTTAAAATGCCATAAGACGGTATATTATCTGGAAGAAAATCATTTCCATTTAATCCATCCTGGTTTAAGAACATACTAATACCATCTACATCATAAGTATCAACGAATTTTTGCACCATATCTTTATATTGACTCTGGTTATCAGCAACATTTAGATCAATAATATCACGGTCGATGTCTTCGTAATATGCTGTTTCAATGTCATTGAATGCTGGATTTTCCAGTGCTGTATAGTCCTCAGTTGCTGTCGTTGGCATGTCTACAACGATTTTCATATCCTGATTATGTACTGAATCAATAAAATCCTGAAATGCTTCTGCTCCACCATAAGCTTCAGAAATCGTGTCATAGGATGTGACGTCATAGCCTAAATAGTCATCTTCAGCACGTTCTGTAACGGGAGATAACATGATTGTATTAAAGCCCATATCTTTTATGTATTCTAAATGATCTTCTATACCGACGAAATCACCACCAAATGGTTGGTCATTGTCAGGGTCTTCTTGAACACCAATATCATTCGATTTGTCATTGTTTAAGAACCTGTCGACTGGAATCATATAGATTTTTTCTTCAGCTTGCTCTTCAGCAGACGATGGATTTACCATCGTAAAGAACAAAGCTAAGACAGTAAACAAGATTGCAATCATTCTTTTCATATAATATCCTACCTTTTTATCTTATAGTGCTAAGTATACTAAAATTCACTTCAAATTTTCTTTCTTTCACGAATTGTCCATAAAAATATTTAAAAAAGCTGGAAACCAACCGGTTCCCAGCTTAGTTTTAGAAGCTTAATATACCTAGTGGTAATGTCGCTCCCATAATGACTGTTGCAATAATGAGAATTAAAGCAACAACCATTGGCCATACTGTCGCACTTTTTTTCAATCTAACAATTGCCATTTCCATAAATCCAATAGATAGAAGTCCTAGGAGTGCTTTAATACCGTACTGCATATGACCATCCATATTAGAGATACCTTCCATGTTGCTAATGTAAACGACTAGACCTGAAATCAGTACGATAACATAAAACAATCTAGCTACCATGTGCAAAATTTTTGCCGGTTTGTTGTCTGGTGAATTGTTTGCCTTATACATGAAGAACACAACAAGGAACAAAACAGCAGATATGACAATGGCTGTTAAGTGTAAATGTAGCATAATTCGCCCACCTCTTATTTAAAATTTACCCATGGCATATTATAACATGAATGATTATTCAATGTGTGTCGTTAATGTTCCAATTCCATCGATTGAAACACGTACTGTATCACCTGATTTAACAAAGCCTTTAGGGTCCATTCCTGCCCCTACACCGGCTGGTGTACCTGTAGCAATAACATCACCAGGTTCTAAAGTAACGTATTTAGATAGTTCACTAATTAGGTCGTCAATTTTTCTAACCATAAGTGCTGTACTACCATCCTGACGAATCTCATCGTTAACTTTCGTTACGATTTGAGCATCCATTGCATTAGGAATTTCATCTTTAGTAACAATGTATGGACCCATCGGTGTTGCTAGACTTTTAGATAAGAAAGCCTGCTTGTGAGATTTTTGAAGGTCTCTTGCAGAGATGTCATTAACAATTGTATATCCATAAACGTAGTCATAAGCCATAGAGCGATCAATATTACGTCCTGATTTACCAATCACAACACCAAGTTCACCTTCATAGTCTAATTCTGAAGTAATATCGCTAAATGATGAGATTGTCGCTTCATCACCGACTAGGCTAGAGTTCGCTTTAGTAAATACATATAGTTCTACTTCATTATTTAGCTCTTCTGCATGTTCTTTAAAATTACGTCCAAAACTAATTGTATTATTTGGTGGCTTAACTGGTGCTAATATATTAATTTCATCAAATGGTGCTTTATATTGATCAGCATTCTCTGATACTTCAGCACTTTCGACTAATTTTCTCACTAATTCTTGGAAATCCAATGTATGGTATTCAGTAATTCCTTCCAATAATGTACGTGGATAATCTTTAACATCACTAAAATCTTCAAATAGTAGCGGAAGAATCCATGCACTATCTTCACGTTTTACTTTAACACCATAATAATTCTTTTCTTTGTACTCAAAAGTTAAAAATTTCATTGGACAAGCTCCTTTGTTTGGTTTAATTCAGTATAACAAAAAACATTTATTTATTCTTGTGAATCGATATTTTTATCTGAAAATTGCTTCTATTAACTTAAGCTTTCTAATACTTAAAAAGTTTAAGAGCAACAGTATCAAGCAGTACAAACCGAGGACAATGAATAACAATACCTGGACTGATATTTGTCCATATAGTGCTAAGCCAAATCCAAAAAAGATAAACATCATCAACACATTGAAAAGAATGTAGGCACTTAAGGACTGGCGCCCTAGATTGACGAAGCCTTTGAAAATAGCCTTTGGTACATGTGAACCGGCATACATTAGTAATAAGAAGTAGCCAAGGGCGAGTACTGGCCCTCCAAATCCTTCCCCGAGCGTCTCACCAGTAATATTACCTAGGAGTAAAATCTGAATGAGCTTTGTCAAAATGCCTCCAGTTAACAATACAATTACCATTGCGCCACTGAGGTATGGGCTGTCTTTCATAAAAGTTTCTAGGCTAAGTTGATGTAGTCCAACACCAATTAAAAGCCACGGTAAAATCATGAACAACATTAATATAATAGTGCCTGTTATATCACCTGTTAAATAATCTATATTTTGATTAATAATAGCCAAGTAGTCACTACTTCTATAGATGCTGATGTACTCATTAACTTGTTGTATACCAGAATAGACGTGTTGAATATTTGAATTGAGTCCTCTAGTGATTTCCAAGACAACATTGAGAAGTAAGTGTACAGCGAAAAGTGCAATACCTGCTGCAAATGTTATCACCCAAGGGCGACCGACAAAAATCAATGAAACAAAAGTCATTAATACTAGAAATAGCATATTATCAAATGGAAAAATTAATACAGATGATAGACCAATAATGCCTAAAATGATCGCTAAGTATTTAGCAATTTGCCTTTTTTCTACAGTTTGATATTTACTTAAGATATATCCAACAATAAGTGCGATTAAAGGTATCACTGACCCGCCTGTAAATATGTTAATGATATTGTAGATATTTAAATCTGCTCCGAAAAAGTACTCAAATGGATTGATATCATTTAAAGGCAACATAAAGTACAAGCCGCTATAAAGAAATAGTGAGAAAATCGCTATGCCCGCTGTAAAGTAAATTGTGTTATTTGTATGTTTCAAGTGAAATCGCTCCATAATCAAAAAAGTATAGGACCGCATCTACAGGTTTATTCAATACAACTTCTGCAGACTTTTTATAGATGTCCATTTGTGTCTTGTACCTATCTCTTAAGTCTTCTGGGCTTAACTGTGTACCATTCACCCGGTCTGTCTTATAGTCAATAATGATGTAATGATCTTCGAATACTAGGAGACAGTCAATGATCCCTTGAACCAATTGATCATCGTGTTCACCGTATAAAATTGCTTCTTGATTCATAATAAATGGTAGCTCAGTGTATATCCCGTTTTGCTGATTTAATAAGTTTACCATATAGTCATCATTAAAAAACTTCACTGCATTTTCTTTAAGCTTACTAATGTGTAGATCACTTAATTGCTCGTAATTCACCACGTAATTATCAATTAAAATATCAATAAAGTCCGCTTTTTCCTGTTCATTCATTACACTTAAACTCTGCCATTGATTCATAATTCTCATCATCATCTCATGCATAATTGTCCCGAATATCGGCGCTTCCACGGAGGATGCTAAGAAATTGGGCACCTTTAAGGACGGCTCATGTGTATGACTAACATCAGTCGCCATATCCGGAATCGTCTCATTTCTTCTCTTTATAGAAGTCACAGATTCCTTTGCTGCAATTTCAGTGTCTTGTTGATTTGGATAAGTATAAAACAAGCGATCAGCGACTTCAGGGTTAATATCAGGAATGAGCGCCTTTATATCTTCTAAATCTGCGAACTGACGTGGGTCTTTACTCTCTTCAGATTGCTCGCTTACTTCCTTGATATCAATTGCATCATGTTGACTTTCAAGTAAAATCGGTGCAATGAAGTCCTGAGTAGACTTAAGAGTTGACCGAACTTCAACTGAAGGTTTTTTACGCTGGTCAAATGTATATTGGAGATTAATGTCATCCTTATACACCAGCGGAAGATAGAGCTTCTCCTCAGCACGTGTTAGTGCTACATAAATCAATCGAAGCTCTTCACTGAGTTGCTCTAGTTTCAAATATTCATTTGCCACAAAAGCATGAATGCTTTCACTAGTTAAGTTGATGTCTGGTTTAAATTGATTAAAGACCACACCTAGTTTTGCATGCACTAGGATTTTAGAAACTGCGTCCATTGTGTATTGCTGTTTTAAATCAGCATAGATGACATGTTTAAACTCTAATCCTTTAGAACTGTGGACTGTCATGACTCTTACAGAATCATCTACACTTTCACTTAACGATTCTTCACCAAAATCTTTATTTTCCTTGATTAAGTAATCAATGTAAGAAATAAATTGATAGAGGTTTGAGTTGTTCATCGCTTCGAATTCCAAAGCTTTTTCGATTAAACCATTTAGATTCGCCTGTCTTGTCTTCCCTCCAGGGAGACCACTGAAAAACTCAACAATGTTTAACTCAAAATATATTTCGTCTATGAGTTCCGAAACACTTAGAAACTTAGAATGTGCTTTTAATTCGTCATAAGTACTTAAGAAGTCTTCAATTCTTCGAACGATTGCTTCATCTTCATTAAATTCTAAAAGGGCTTCGTATAAATACTTTTCATCAGAATTTGCTCGTATTCTTGCCAGAGCTTCTTCATTAAAACCAAACATTGGCAATCTTAAAACACCCATTAGATGATCGTCTTGTAAGGGATTATCTAAGAGTGACAAGATACTTCTCATTGTCATGATTTCAAACGTTTCAAAATAACCTTTATTCACATCAACACTAATTGGTATTTCTGCCTTTTGAAATTCGTAGCGGATTTTATCTGGTGAAAAACGGTTGCGATTTAATATAACGATATCTCCATAAGGCACCCCGTCATTGTATAGTCGGTTAACCAAACCCACTAATTCTTTAATCTCTATTTCATCCGCTTCATCTGCTGTGGTTTCCTTCGGCGTGATGATGGGTAGGACTTCAACCTTAGATTCATCCCCAACTTCATCAGTTCCCTTGATCAGTTTTTCTTCATCGGTATAATCAATTTCTCCAATTGTCTCATCCATAATATTTTCAAATATGAGATTAGTCACATCGAGTACTTCTTGACGGGACCTGAAATTTCGATTTAATTGGATGAGTTGACCAGCCTCGCCTTTTTTAAAACGATGACTTTTATCTATGAATAAATCAGGGGCAGCTTGTCTAAAACGATAAATAGACTGTTTGACATCCCCTACCATAAATAGGTTGCCATTCGCTTCATCTCCCGATTTTAAGAGTTGAATAATCGCTTCTTGCACACGGTTGATGTCCTGGTACTCATCAATCATCACTTCTTTAAACTTATCTCTATACTCCTGCTGTACTTCACCATTATTTGCAAGGAGGATATCTAAAGCAAAATGTTCATAATCATTAAAGTCCATTTCACTTGCCTGTTGTTTTCTTCTTTTATAGTTATCAATAACGGACTCTGTTATTTTAAGGAGTTGGTTATTCATGCCATTTAAAGGTGATAATTCTTCCCTTACATCACTTAAGCTGTAGGCTTTTTGGTTATATAGTTCTTGGTAGGCATCATTAACCGGTTTATTATATTTTTCTATAAAATCATTATTTTCTGCATTAGCCGCTTTTATAAAAGCATTCCTACCATTGGATAGCTTTACTTCAGCTAAGGAAAATTGTCCGTTGTCATGAAATGAAGCTAGCGCATTAACAACATTCTTCTGCATGATGTCTAAATTATCATATGCGTCTTTAATCGCTTTTTCCTTTAATTCTTCAGGTCGCTCAATATGATCATACTCGACTTTCAACAGGCTTAAATCTTCATCCAATTTCTTTAATTTTCTATAATTAATTGCTTTATACGCATCGAGTATTTCATTTAGACGGTCTTCGTTTATATATTGATCCTTTAAACTGTCGAGAAATAATTTAGGGTCTTCAGTCGCTATCGCCGTATTATATAGACGTATAATCAACTTGTGAAGCTCAGTATTATCTTTTAGGCTCGACACAAATTGATCCAGATGTAAGAAGTCCTGATCCTTATTTGTATAAAATTGCTCAAGTACTTCACTGATGACACTGTCTAGCTTTATTTCTGCTTCTACTTGACCAAGTGTACGCATATCAGGTGGTAATCCAATCGCATTATAGTGCGTTTGAATCAAGTGCAAACAAAAACTGTGCAAGGTTGAAATATGAGAATCATTTAATTTAATGATTTCTTCATTAATTCTTGTTTCCTTCGTCTCGTTATAGATCGCTCTCAAGGCACGCTCGATTTTATCTTTCATGTCTTTTGCACTCTTATTGGTAAAAGTGGATACAAAAACCTCATCAATAGAGTAATTTCCACTGATAATATTTCTTTTAATACGTTCTACAAGCACCGCAGTTTTACCACTACCTGCTGCAGCCGATACTAATATATCTGAACCTGTGGCCTCAATGGCAGCAAGTTGTGCCTCAGTAAAATTAACCATTGTTTACCTCGCTTTCAAACGCTTCAATATCTTCATCTGTAATTTTATTTTTTCTGTAATCATGTTCATTGATTAATTTATCGATGTGACAAGCCGCTTTAAAATCACAAAAAGCACAAGGTAACCTGTTGTTATGTTCAAGAGGATTCGCAAGTGTTCGTCCACTATAAATATCATCAGTTGCCGTTTTAAATTGCTCCATTACAAAGTTAGAGTAATGTGCAAACATCTCTGATGACATTGTCCTTTTCGCTGAATTTTTGTCTAAACTACCATCTTTCTTTAATTTTAATGGTAGATACTCACTGAGTTTTTCTTCTTCTATCATATGATCCATACCAGTATTACTGCTAAGATCATTACCATCGATAACAAATAAACCATCCGGTCTAAGTTTATTTTGTTTTAGTTTCAATGCCTCTTCTTCATCGTCTACTCTCACCTTAGGTTCATTCACATGGTAGAACATCATTGCATTAGGTACGATGTCTCCACCGAGTTTATTTTTTGCACGATTCATAAGGACATACATATAAGTAATAATTTGTAGCTCGACACCATTTAACACATCTTCTTTTTTCAACTTCCGCTCACTAGACTTATAGTCAATGATATTAACATAGACATTTGAAGCATTATTGTAAGTATCAACTCGGTCGATTTTACCTCTCAAGTATATTTTTTTACCGTTTTCGCTTTCTAAGACTAATTCCCCGAGATCATCTGATTTTTTTCCAAATGTTGCTTCGATTAAGCTGATTTGATAATCGCCTAGATACTCTAAATCCTTCATAAACATCAAGGTTGTCGTAATGGCAGAGATTGCTTTTTCTTTTAACGATAAGAAATATTCTGAGCGTTCAAAAATACCGTAGGAAATGGTACGTAAAACATTATCAACCGAATTGACTACTGCTTTCTTAATCACTTCATCGTCATGTTTTAAAGTCATATCTAAACGCTTTGTAATTTGCTCTAATGCATTGTGGTAAAGGTTCCCTATTTCTAATGGTCTAACAGTATAATTTTGTCTCACATTCAGCTTCATTCCGTAATTAGAGAAATGCTGGAAATGACAAGAGAAATAGGACTGGAATCTAGATACACTTGCTCTCATCTCATCACCATATAATTTAACGGCCGTTTCTTTCCTAATACCTTCAGCTCTATTTAAATAAGTTAAGTTTCGGTTAAGACGGTTTAATACCGTATGATTTGTTTTATTTTTCAGCAAATGATAGACACCTATAAAGTTATTGTACTGTGGTAAGCGAGCTAATCTTGTAAATTCTTCTAAATCATAAGTCATCAAGGTTCTCAATTTATGATGTTCGAGGGCTTCCATACTTCTTACACTCGAAATTAGGCCAAGTGTATTGTGAAGTTCATAGTGGGCAGTCTTTCTATAGTTATAATTTAATACCTGACTTTCATCCGTTGGTAAAAATGCTTCAACAAAGGGACTTAATTTGGTTACTTCTTTATTTTGTAAAGTCGTCGACCAGCTAATAAAGAGGTGGTCCGTCGGCTGACTTATTCCCATGTAAAAGACAAATTTCTCATCACGACTAAGCGTACGTGCACTCGGAGAAAGTATAATGCCTCTGTCTTCTAGCACTTCTTTTTCATCATCTGTAACGATGGCTGTATTTCTAGACTCTTGTGGCATAACGTTGTAGTTCATGCCCACTATAAAAACATATTTTTTATTTTCAACTTTAGCAAGATCTAGTAGTCCGATAATCACCTGATCTACAGCAGCTGGTCGTGTATTGAAAGTCGCTCGTTTTAAGCCTTCTGTAAAAGTATCGTAAAAAAGACTGAAATCAATTTTTTCATCTTTAAAAACGGTGTAACTATCATCCAATAATCGAATAAATAAATTATAGGCTTGCTCCGTTTCATTAGCGAGTCGAATATTGGTATCCGTTAATTCTTTTATTTCAGTTGCAACTTTTTCTCCTATGCCTTCATCTACAATATACCGATAAATCGTTTCTACAAAATCCTGTGCAGTCTCACCTTGATCAAGTTGATTGAACAACCGTTGTAACTGGTGAAGTTTACTATTCTTATATTGAATCATCTCACTCAAAGCTTCTGTATTATCTACAGTTTCGATGTCACCTTCAATACCCAGTTTATATTCAATTGTAAAACGCTTATCGTCAAAGAGCTCACTGCCAGTAAGTCCACGTTCTATAATGATATTTTCAAGGTGCATGACAAGCATTTCATCATGTATTGTTCTATTTAAATATCCTGTCTTTAAGACATTAATAAAGGCAGACCTTTGAAATCTACTCTGATAGCAATCTAATAAGGCAATGACCAATTCTGTAAAAGGATTGCAATGCATAAAATGATCCATATCCATGTGATAGGCAATATTAAACTGTTTAAAAATAGACTTGAAATTATTTTCATAAGATTGATCACGGTACAGGATACCGATATCAGCATATGTCGCTCTATTGTCTCTAACTAGGGTTTCTATATTTCTTGCGACTTCTCTTATTTCCTCTTCTGGTGAAGGTGACTCAGTAATCGTAATACCATCATAATTTGTCATCGGTTGACCCGTTGTTATAAATGATTCTAATTGACTTAATCCAGAATTTTTTGCACGCAAAAACTCCTGATTAAAATGTCTGAAGTTCAAGTAATTTTCCCCAAACAATTCCTGCAATCGACTGATTACCGCTTCAGTTTTTCTAAACAAATCGATATCTACTAAACCTTGATATCCATCAGACTTTCTGTGAGTTAGTAAGAGATTGATTTCTCCCACTTCTTGTTCAAGCGCATAAATAAGGGCAAACTCACTTTCTGTAAAGTTATGAAAACCGTCAATATAAATTACAGCATCCTTAAGTGTTCTTAAACTATTCGCCTCTCTTATACGATCAATAAAATGCGGAATCATATTTAAGTCTTCAACTTTATATGATTCAATTTCCTCTTGCCAACGCTGATAAATAATTGCTAAGTCCTCATACTTTTCTGTCGTTCTACCTTTTGAAAATTTTAAGTCTAAGAGATGTTTTGGTTCTATGTTATAGGCCTTAAATTCAGTAATTTGATCTAACACTTTCTCAGAAAATTTTATGTAGCCTTGTGAAGTATGATAATACTTTAGTTTATCCTTTATATCATTCATCAGCTTATGAATCAGCATAATGTGTCCTGCTTCAGACAAGACATTTTTCGTCGGTTGGCCAAGCTCATTATATACGTGCCACATCAATCTTGAAAAACTGAAGACACCTGTACGCATACTTCCGCCAGCCAGACCATCTTCTTGTCTGGCAATCAATTGTTCATATGTCAGTGTATTTTGAGTTGGGGTAATAATATAAATTGAAGATCCTAGTGGCTCATCTTTTGTTTTCTTATAAATCTCTTCAAACATAGTATTCGTTTTACCTGTACCACTTGTACCTGTCCATATTGTTATCGTCATAGAACCATACCTCACTTTAAATAAAGGAGATATTAGTTAAACTAATATCTCCTTTTCTTAGATTCGACTTAAAAATCAATTGCTATTTCATTAAATGGCCAAAATCTTAATTGAACTTCGCCGATGATATCTTCTTCAGTAATCAGTCCAAAATCTCTAGAATCACGGCTAATCGGTCGATTATCACCGAGCACTAAATACTGCCCTTCTGGTATCGTTTCTTCTTCTACTCCAAGTGACTCAAGCGTAAAATTATCCATATATGTCTCGCCTTGATGGACAACATAGTCTTCCTCAATAGGTTCACCATTAACGTAGACTACTCTATCTCTCATTTCGACATTATCACCGGGTACACCAATAATACGTTTAACGTAGGCTGCATCATTATGAGAATCGAAGACTACAATGTCGTCTCTTTCTACATCAGCAATATCATAGATAAATTTATTTACAATTACCCTGTCTCCTTCTTCAAAAGTAGGATCCATACTTAAGCCATCTACTGAGTAAGTAGTGAATAAGAACATTCGTATCACAACAACCACGACAAGGGCGATAGCTATAGCAATTAACCATTCACGTATTTCTTTTAACACTGATGCCACCTCTTATTTTTCCTTTTTCTCTTTATTAATTTTTTTCTCTAGATACTTTTGATACCATTTTGATAGTACATAGAGCACTACAAGAAAGGCTAATGAAATTATAAGTTTCACTGGTGAATCAAAGAACGAGGTTACATCGTAACCGACCAATGTCATCGATAAAATCATTATAAATTTTGCTGCTAATAATATATATAAGTATACATCTCTTCTAATGTTAGATAAAGCAGTGATTACGTTGACAATAGACGAAGGTGTGAACGGTAAGCACAGCAATATAAATAAGAAGCTAAAGCCCCTATCATCCACAAACTTAAGCATCTTATTCAAACGATCATGCTTTTCAATATAGTTTTGAGCAGGTTCCCTAAAGATATGTCTAACGATTAAAAAGACCAGATAGGAACCGACTACGGATGCCGTATAGCTGACTAAGAAACCAACTACAACACCATATGAATTTATAGTTAAAATGACAATAACAACTAACGGTAAAAATGGTAAAAATGCCTCAAGCATGACAAGAAGAAAACCAAAAAGAATACCAAGCTGTTCAAATTGATCAAATAGTCTTTCAATACCTTGTTCTGTCGTTAAAAGTTCTATAATATCGTTCACGTTCAAATCTCCATTTTAAAGACTAAGAGACTATATATAATATATAGTCTCTTAGTCTTGGTATTAAATTATTTTGCTTTATTATAGCATTTATATTCATATTTTTTCTCTATTTTACACTTGAAATATACTTTTCAGGAATTAAATCCTTAATCTCTTCTCCCTTTTTATTATGCAGAAGTTCTACAATTTTTGAACCGACAATGACACCATCACAGTACCCGCCTAAGGCCTTTGCATTCTCTTTATTAGATATACCAAAGCCAGAACAAACAGGAATTGTGGCATATTTCTTGATTCTTTCAAGATTATCATATACTTCTTGACTATAGCCCGCTCTTTTTCCAGTTATACCATTGACAGCTACTGCATATATAAAACCTTCTGCCTCTGAAGCAATCTTTTTCAATCGCTCGTCCGACGTAGTCAATGTTACTAGCCTGATAATCGCTAAGTCGGAGTCAACAAGTGCGGATTTAAGTTCAGCTTCTTCATCTAACGGTAAGTCAGGAACAATCAATCCACTTACACCTGCTGCAACTGCATCTTCTTTAAAAGCTTCAAGGCCATATTTAAATATTGGGTTGTAATAAGTCATCAGTACATATGGAATATGAATTTCATCCTTGATTTCACTTAGCTTGTTCAAAATATCCTTTAAACTAACATTGCGTTCCAATGCACGCAGTCCTGCATCTTGAATGACCGGGCCATCTGCAGCTGGATCAGAAAAAGGCACACCAATCTCAATTAGATCCACACCAGAATCTTCGAGGATTTGAATTTGATTTAATAGTTGATCTAAGCCACCATCTCCAGCCATTAAATAAGCAATAAAAGCTTTATTACCATCCATATCAAGCTGTTTAAAAGTATCTCTTATTTGATGCTTAGTCATTTTTATTCATCCCTTCTAAGGCGTCTTTAACGAGTTGTACATCCTTATCCCCTCGACCTGATAAGTTAACAACAATAATTTCATCTTTAGGTAAAGTTGGGGCAACTCTAATCACATATGCTAAAGCATGGGAACTTTCTAGAGCAGGAATAATCCCTTCAGTTCGTGATAACTCCTGGAATGCATTTAATGCTTCTTGATCATTGGCGTATTCATATTTAGCTCGACCTATCTCATGCAAATAGCTGTGTTCAGGACCGATTCCTGGGTAGTCTAGCCCTGCAGAAATGGAATGTGTGCCTAGGAGTTGGCCGTTGTCATCCTGTAACATATGCATTTTTGCACCGTGTGCAATGCCGACTGAGCCCTTGTTAATTGCAGCCGCAGTTTCATCTGTGTCAATCCCTTTACCCGCAGCTTCTACACCGATAATTTCAACTACCTCATCTTCGATAAAGTTCGTAAACATGCCAATTGCGTTACTGCCTCCACCGATACAGGCAATGACTTTGTTTGGTAAACGACCTTCTTTTTCTAAGATTTGTTCTCTTGCTTCTTTAGAAATAATACTTTGGAAGTCACGGACAATTTCTGGGAATGGGTGTGGCCCTAAGGCTGATCCAATGACGTAATGCGTATCTTCCATATGTTGTACCCAGTAACGCATAGCTTCATTGACAGCATCCTTTAAGGTCTTCGTCCCTTGTTCTACCTTGATGACTTCTGCTCCAAGTAACTCCATTCTAAATACATTCAATTCTTGTCTCGCTGCGTCTTTGGCACCCATAAACACCTTACATTCTAAGCCTAATAGTGCTGCAATTGTTGCAGTGGCAACGCCGTGTTGACCCGCACCAGTTTCTGCAATGACTTTTGTTTTCCCCATGTATTTAGTCAAAAGACCTTGTCCGATTGCATTGTTAATCTTATGTGCGCCAGTATGATTTAAGTCTTCCCTTTTTAAATATATTTTTGCGCCACCTAGTTTTTCAGTTAAGCGCTCAGCATAGTATAGTGGGTTTTCTCGTCCTACATATTCCTTCATTAAATAGTCAAATTCCTTTTGGAAGTCTGGATCTTGTTTGGCCTTTTCATAAGCAGCTTCCAATTCTTCTAGTGTTGCAACAAGTGACTCTGCGACGTAGGCCCCACCGAACTGACCAAACTTACCCTTGATTTCTTTTATAACTTCATTCATTTTCTACACCTCTTATATTATTTATAAATTCTTTTACTTTTCTTAAATCTTTCTCACCATTTGTTTCGACACCACTTGAAACATCTACCAATGTGGGTCTTGCTGCTTTAATTGCCGCTTTGATATTGCCTGGATTTAAGCCACCTGCGAGTGCAAACCTGTTTTTGTCTATTTCAGCTTGAGGTAAGCTTGACCAATCAAAGGCCACCCCACTTCCACCGTAGTAGGTCTTACGTGGACTATCGATTAAAATATAATCAGCTGGATAAGAAAATTTTTCTTTATAAGTGATTACGGAATCAGATGGAAATGCTTTGATTGCTCTCTCTTTGTATTTTTGTACCAAATCAACTGATTCATCACCATGAAATTGTATATAATCCAATCCACTTGCTAAAGCTAGCTTAAGCTCTTCTTCAGTCGGATTCACAAACACACCCACTGTTTTAGTTGAATAACTTTTTAAAGCTGATGTGATCGATTTGGCTGTTTCAAAATCAATTTGTCGCTTACTCGGGGCAAATACCATACCTATAAAATCTGCTCCAGCCTCAGTTATAGCTAGAGCCTCTTCTGTATTTTTAATGCCACATATTTTAACTTTCACTAAGTTTGCCCCCTTTTTAGTTCTCTGACCTTGTCCACAATATTATCTGCTTTCATTAGAGACTCCCCGACTAAAATACCACTTGCGCCGGCCTCTAACATTGCGCTTGAATCTTTTCCATTTTGTATACCGCTCTCAGCAATAAAATGAGTATCCTTACGTCCACTTTTAGCAATCAAATTTTTAGAATTGTTGATATCAACTTTAAATGTTTTTAAATCCCTGTTGTTAATACCAATAATTTCTGGTGAAATTTTAAGTGCACGTTGAAGCTCTGATTCATCATGTACTTCAACAATGACACTAAGATCTAAGGATTTTGCATAATCATAGAGTGTCTGTAAACTTGCATCATCGAGAATTTTGACAATGAGGAGAATTATATCAGCACCATTGTTATAAGCAGTTGAAATTTGACGCTTATCGATAACAAAGTCCTTATTAAGAATTGGCTTTTGAATCACTTTTGAAATTTCATACATATCATCGTAGGTGCCTTTAAAGTATTCACTTTCCGTTAAAACACTGATGGCATCAGCTCCACCTTCAACATAACTTTGTGCTTGTTCTATTGGATTCATTGATGTATTGATTTCACCTTTTGAAGGTGAAGCACGTTTAACTTCTGCTATTAGAGCGATATCATCTTGAATTTTAAGTACGTTCACAAAGTCTACTGGTTTTTCTCTTTTAATTATTTCTACATGTTCTGGAAATTCTTTCAAGGCTTTCTTTTTCACATCGACTAATGTGTCTAAAATTGTCATTACACTAACACCTCGTGATTTTTTCTAACTGCTTCAAGTGTTTGATATGCTTTGCCACTTTTTATAATTTCATTTGCTAACTCAATGCCTTCGTCGATCGACTCAACTTTTTCTGCTACATAGAGTGCAATGCCTGCATTTAAGGTAATGGTTTCTGTCTGAGCTTTTGTACCTTTATTGTTTAGGATATTGATTAGAATCTCTTTATTCTCCTCACCATCGCCACCTTTGATATCGTCTTTTGAACATAGTGTCAGTCCATAATCTCTTGGGTCGAGTTCTACTTCTTTAAAGGCGCCATCTCTTAAGAATACAAGGTGATTCTTCCCTAGTAAGGTTGCTTCATCCATATTTCCTGCACCGTTAATCACAACTGCATTTTTTCTACCTAGACGATGGAGTACTTTAGCAATTGTCATCAATTTATTTCGGTCATATACACCTAAAAACTGATAACTGAGATTAATGGGACTAATACATGGACCAATGAAGTTAAATACTGTTGGTGTCTTGATCATTGATCTTACTTTCATAATCTGTTTCATCTTGGGGTGTACATGCGGTGCACTTAGGAATGAAATACCGATATCATTTAACTCACTCGCCACTCTTTCGCTGTCGAAATTCAAATCAACACCAAGTTGTCTAAGTACATCCGAACTACCTGTTTTACTTGTTATGCTCTTGTTACCATGTTTGGCAATAGTGACTCCGGCGCTCGCGAGTACAAAGGCTGACGTGGTTGAAATATTAAAGCTCTCCGAGCGATCTCCACCAGTACCACAATTGTCCATTGCCTGTCCGTTAAAGTCCGGAATATCATTTGCATGACTTATCAATACCTCTGCAATTGCTGTGATTTCATCTTCCGTTTCACCTTTCTCACTTAAGGCTACAATGAATTGTCTTAGTGCTTCATCTGAAACTTTCTCATCGAGAATTTCTGTGAATAATTGATACATTTCGTCATATGTTAAGTCTCTTTTTGCTGATACTTTGTTTAATGCTGTAGTTATCATTGTCATTTTTACTTCCTCCTTAAATTAAAAAAGTCCCCCATGACAAAGTCATGGAGGACGATTAACACCGTGGTACCACCTCAATTGAAGCTATGCTTCACTCTAATGGATAACGGCATGACCCGAACAGTATTGTTTAGATTCCACTTCGTCAGTAAGTCTTGTTCCCGGTTTCCACCATCCCGGTTCGCTGTTAACAACAAATTACTGCTACTATATCCAACTGCTAATATTTAATTAAAACAAAAAAGCTCTCCGCACTTAATATATAATATTAAGGACGGAGAGCCGCGGTGCCACCTATATTGACCGATAGAATCGATCCACTCGTTTAGTTATAAAATTTAATAAATTTTGTTATTACTCCAGAAGTCCATTCGCACATGCGATTTACCGGTTCTCACCACCACCGGCTCTCTTAAAAATCGGTATATGTTACTAATCTTCTGTTAATTTGATTATCATACTATCAACTAATTTTTGATTTGGCAAGTATAAAAATCAATATTTTTTTAAAATAGATATAAAAATAGTCCGTAAACTATCCTTACAACAACAAAGATAGCCTACGGACTTTAACAATTATTTAAGTAATATTTACGCCCAACCACGGTAGCGTGAAGCTTCTGCTGTACGTTTTAATCCAACGATATAAGCTGCTAGTCTCATGTCGATTTGGCGATTTTCATGGAGTTCATAAATTTCGTTAAATGCTGAAACTAATTTTTCTTCCATTTTTTCGTTTACTTCTTCTTCAGTCCAGTAATAACCTTGGTTATTTTGAACCCATTCGAAATAAGATACAGTAACCCCACCTGCAGACGCAAGTACGTCCGGTACTATAAGTACGCCTCTATCAGTTAGAATACGTGTCGCTTCTGTCGTTGTCGGTCCGTTTGCAGCTTCACATAAAATTTTAGCTTTAATCTTATCTGCATTAGCTTCTGTAATTTGGTTCTCTATTGCTGCTGGAATAATAACATCACAGTCTAATTCGAATAGTTCAGAGTTTGATAGGACATCATCAAATAAGTTCGTCACCATACCAAAACTATCACGACGTTCTAAAAGATAGTCAATGTCTAAACCATCTGGGTCATGTAAGGCACCGTGTGCATCGGAAATTCCTACGATTTTCGCGCCTCTATCGAAGAGGAATTTAGATAAGAAACTCCCGGCGTTACCAAAGCCTTGAATGACAATGCGAATATCATCAATCTTCATATCACGTTTTTTCAGCGCTTCTTCAAGACACACAACAACACCTAGGGCTGTTGCTCTGTCACGTCCTTCTGATCCGCCTAAGACAAGCGGTTTACCTGTAATAAATCCAGGTGAATTAAACTGGTCAATGGCACTGTACTCGTCCATCATCCATGCCATGATTTGAGAGTTTGTAAATACGTCAGGTGCAGGAATATCTTTTGTCGGTCCAACAATTTGAGAAATCGCACGAACATATCCCCGTGACAATCTTTCAACTTCATCCATACTCATCTCACGCGGATCACAGATGATGCCACCTTTACCTCCACCATAAGGTAGGTTAACAATACCTGCTTTTAAAGTCATCCACATTGATAATGCAGTTACTTCGTCTTCAGACACACCAGGGTGGAAACGGACCCCACCTTTTGTTGGTCCTACAGCATCGTTATGCTGTGCACGAAAACCAGTAAATACTTTAACTGAGCCATCGTCCATCTTAACAGGGATACGAACTTTTAATGAACGCATTGGCTCCTTGATTAATTGGTACATATCATCGTTATAACCAAGTTTATCTAACGCTTCTTTAATGACACTCTGTGTTGATTCAACTAAACTGATTTCTTCTGACATTTTATCCGCCTCTTTTTGTAACTGTTTTCATACAATTGTATTGTATCATAAAGAAATATTTTAGAAAGCATCTTCCGAGAAAACTTTCTTCACTTTTTCCACTGCCCAGTCTAAATCCTCTTTTGATACGACTAAAGGTGGCGCGAATCTAACGACAGTACCATGTGTTTCCTTACAAAGGACACCTTCATCTTTTAACAATTCACAAAAACGACGCGCTGACTTATTTAATTCTAAGCCTATAAATAGACCCTTACCTCTTAAGTCCACTATGGCTTCATGATCGATTTCCTTTAACTTGTTAAGCAAGTACTCACCGAGTTCCTGTGAACGCTCTGGCAATTTCTCATCAATTAAAACATTCAAGGCCGCTTGAGACACTCGTGCTGCCAGAGGGTTTCCTCCGAATGTAGAACCGTGTGATCCTTCATCAAGCACACCGAGGACTTCATCGTCACCGAGGACAACTGATACTGGTAAAACTCCACCGCCTAAAGCTTTTCCTAGAATATACATATCAGGTACAACTTCATCCCAGTCAGTCGCAAACATTTTACCTGCACGGCCAAGGCCCGCTTGAATTTCATCGGATATGAATAAGACATTATTTCTATCACATATTTCTCTAACTTTTTTCAAGTAACCTGCAGGTGGAATATTCACGCCTGCCTCACCTTGGATTGGCTCTAGTATTACTGCTGCTGTATTGTCAGTAATCGCATCCTCTAGTGCCTCTGGGTCACCATAATTAACGAGCACAAAGCCTTCACCTTCAGGTCCGAAATCCTTACGGTAAGCTGCTTCAGAAGACATGGACATTGGAATAAGCGTACGCCCGTGGAAATTACTCTTCATCGCAATAACTTCTGCTTGATTTGATGCTACCCCTTTGACTTGATAAGCCCATCGTCTTGCCACTTTGATTGCAGATTCAACAGCCTCAGCACCTGTATTCATCGGTAACACTCTGTTTTTCCCTGATAATTGGCTAAGTTGCTCATACCATTCACCCAAGCAATCCACGTGGAAAGAACGTGAAGTTAAGGTCACCTTATCTGCTTGATCCTTAAGTGCTTGAATAATCTTAGGATGACGATGCCCCTGGTTTACAGCAGAATAAGCACTTAGCATATCTAAATACTTATTACCTTCAGGGTCCTTTACCCATGAACCTTCTGCCTCTGAAATTACTATCGGTAGTGGTTTATAAATATCCGTATCGTGTTTTTCTGTCGCCTTAATAATATCTTGTGTTTTTGTCATATTAATCCTCCTTAAATGTTTAAAATCTCTCATAATATACAGAATTTTTACATCTCTTATTTACATAATGACTGTGATTAACATATTTAGCAAGCTTTTTATTTACTCAGTTAAGTGCTTATAAACCAACGTTTGAAAACGTATACATTACAACGATATTTTATACTTTACTAAACCATATTACTAAACGAATTTATAAGCAAACTGTGTATAAATATTCTCAAAATAAAAAGGACCTGCATAGCAGATCCTTAATATTACTTATTCGTTCATGCGGGCTAATGCCTCGTTAATCCAACCTGGCATTCTCTCTTCAATAGATTGAAAGCCGTACGCTTCGGTATCTTTAATCTTCTCCAATACTGAACGCTTATCTCTTTTTTTCTCTTCGTTCTTAAAGTATTCATTTTCTTTCAACGATAAACTAATTTTTCCATTGTTATCGATGCTAACAATTTTCGCTTTAACAATCTGTCCTTTGGACAGGTATTGATTCACATCGTGAACATAATCGTTCATCACTTCAGAAATATGGATCAGACCATCGCGATTATCAGGAGTTTTGACAAAAGCACCGTACGACTGAATACCAGTAACTTTGACTTTTACGAACTGGCCAACTCGGTATTTTTTTGCCATGATATCCCTGCTTTTTCTGTATTAATCATAATTATCTTAACACAAGTATTTAAAACAACCAAAAAAACCGTGTAAAAATCTTAAATTTAAGATTTTTACACGGCACACGCCACTTCCGAGTCTAATTTCGCTCGAAGTCATATCATATGTAAGTCACTTCAATATTTTTAAGGCTGAATCTAGTTCTTGTTGTTTCTCTCCTGCTCTTCGTGTTCTAGTCTTTCAAGAACCTTTTCTTCAAACTCTTTCATTTTTTCCTCTTCATTACGAGAATATTTTTTGACGAGTTTATAGACGATAAACGCCAAGAGCATAAATATTAAGAGCATTATTAGTGCAGGAATATATTCTGTTTTATCTTCAGGAAAATATAAGAATGGCATCATCTTTAAATCACTCACCTTCACATTGCTTAGTATATCAGAGTGATTTATTAAATAAAGATAGTAATAATGACTAATTTGTGATAGTTTTTTTCTACATTTTATTAACACACTAAATAAAAAAGAAGACCTTAGTACGCCTTCATTATTGAAGAGCTATACTAAGATCTAAACTTTAAACACTTATATATTTTAAAAATCTACCTTACTCTGTGATTTCAATCGTTTCAATAACGACATCTTCTACAGGTTTATCTTGTCTTCCTGTTTCAACAGCTGCAATTTTTTCAATTACATCCATACCTTCAATAGCATGTCCAAATACTGTGTGACGGTGGTCTAACCAAGGCGTCCCACCATTTAAACGGTAGCTTTCTATAATTTCAGCAGGATAACCTGCGCCTTCTAATTGAGATAGCATGTCTGATGGCACATCTTTTAATTGAACAATGAAGAACTGAGACCCATTTGTGTTCGGTCCAGCATTCGCCATAGATAAAGCGCCGTATAAATTGAATGCCTCCATTGAAAACTCATCTTCAAATGGTTGACCCCAAATACTTTCTCCACCCATGCCTGTACCAGTTGGGTCACCACCTTGAATCATAAAGTCTTTGATTACTCTGTGGAAAATTAATCCATCATAATAATTGTTTTTTGCATGTGTCACAAAGTTCTCAACTGTTTTAGGTGCAACATTATTAAATAATTTTACAGTGACGTCACCCATATTTGTTTTGATAACTGCTTTTGTTTCACCTTCTAAAATTTCACTTGTTAGCTGTGTGTATGCCATTAAAAAGGCCTCCCAATAAAGTTTTATAAATTTCAATTACAGTGTATTAAAAATGAAATTATTTCACTTTCATTTTTAAGTGCTTTTCTAATTCCATCCATATATACAGTATAAAGTACTTATTCATAATTTCAAACGGTATGCGTTTATTTTATATAATTATTATTGTATACTAAATTAATATAATATCGTTTGAGGAGGATACACTTTGACATTTATACACATAGCTATATTTTTACCTGTCATAGCAGCAATCGCGATTGCTATTATCTACAGGTATGTTAAAGATGTACATCTCGGCTGGTTTGTTCTACCCGTTCCTGCTGTGATTGCTGCATATTTATTTTCACTTATACCCACAGTGTCGACTGATGGACCAATTCATCAAACTTTAAACTTGATGCCGAGAATCGGTATGAATTTTGATGTATACATAGATGGACTTGGACTATTGTTCGCCATTTTAATTTCTGGTATAGGTGCACTAGTGGTTTTATATTCAATTGGTTATTTGTCAAAAGAAGAGAAGCTTGGCAATTTTTACGTCTACCTACTTATTTTTATGACTGCCATGCTAGGAGTTGTCTTAAATGACAACGTCTTAATGCTTTACTTCTTTTGGGAGCTAACTTCAATTTCCAGTTTTCTATTAATTGCATTCTGGTACACGAAAGATAAGTCAATATACGGGGCACAGAAGTCCATGCTGATTACTTTCTTTGGTGGATTTATGATGCTTGGTGGTTTTATTGTTCTGTACATTATTACAGGCACCTTCAGCATTAGAGAAATGATTGGTAATGTCGATCTAATCATCGATAGTAATCTCACACCCATTGCAGTTGTTTTAATCTTACTTGGTGCCTTTACTAAATCAGCACAATTTC
The DNA here is from genome assembly GCF_036665975.1 of Jeotgalicoccus huakuii. NCBI lineage: Bacteria > Bacillati > Bacillota > Bacilli > Caryophanales > Staphylococcaceae > Jeotgalicoccus > Jeotgalicoccus huakuii. The sequence goes on from NZ_JAVIYN010000005.1 coordinate 44,830, forward strand.
CATTTTATATCTGGTTACCAGATGCGATGGAAGCACCGACTCCAGTCAGTGCCTACCTTCACTCAGCAACTATGGTTAAAGCTGGCCTTTACCTCGTTGCTAGGTTTACACCAGTGTTTGCCTTTAGTGAGCTTTGGGTGTGGATCATATTACTCGGCGGACTGATTACACTGGTTTGGGCGTCGTTCAACGCTATCAAGCAAGATGATCTTAAAGGTGTGCTTGCCTTTTCTACAGTCTCTCAGCTCGGACTTATAATGAGTTTACTCGGTGTGGGTGCACTTGCAGTAGCGACTGGTGCAAATGAGGAAATATTTACAGTCGCTGTCGTTGCAGCTGTTTTCCACATTATTAACCACGCAACTTTCAAAGGTTCTCTGTTTATGGTAGCGGGTATTCTCGACCATGAAACAGGTACACGTAGCATTAGAAAACTTGGTGGTCTATTAACACTCATGCCAATCTCATTTACGATGACCTTGGTTACAGCACTTTCAATGGCTGGTATTCCACCATTTAATGGATTTTTATCGAAAGAGTTATTCCTAGAAGCGATGTTTGAGATTAGTCATGCAAACTTTAGCGCCTTAGCTGATTGGAGTGTACTATTCCCAATCCTAGCAATTGTAGGTAGTATCTTTACATTCGTTTATTCACTTAAACTCATTCATGGTGTCTTCTTTGGAGATAGAAGTTATGACACTCCAAAAGAACCACACGAAGCACCAGCTTTACTCTTAATTTCACCAATTATCTTATCTGCTTTAGTGATTATTTTCGGACTATTCCCAAATGTCCTGTCAGGTACGATTATTGACCCAGCAGCTATGAGTATTTTAGGCACAGATACTGCCTTAGACACACACATTTCACACTGGTACGGTTTTAATAACCCAGCATTATGGGCAACAGTCGCTATTATCGTCATCGGTGGAGTCATGTATATCTTCAGAAATAGCTGGATGTTTATATATGACTATCATAAAGAACATTTCACTCTTAATTATTTATATGATCAAGGACTACTGTATAGTCAACTCGGTTCTAAAAAAGCAACCGATGGAGTAATGACTGGCTTCTTTAGAGATTATATGGTTTATATCTTTGGATTCTTCGTTCTATTTAGTATCATTACAACATTCTTTACAGGTCTTCCAATCACATTCGATGACTTTGCAGATGTTGGTATCCAGGATATGGTTCTCGTGATCATTATCTTGATTTCTCTAGCTATCATTATGATGACGCGTTCACGCATGGTTTCAATCATCATGTTAGGTGCAATCGGCTTCTCTATGGCCTTGTTCTTTGCCTTCTTTAGAGCACCGGATCTTGCCCTGACGCAGTTATCTATAGAAACAGTTACGACGACCTTATTCCTAGTATGTTTCTATCATTTACCGAAAAAGTCTAAGCATGAAGAAACGATTAAATTTAAATTTACCAACTTTATTATTTCAGTTGGTGTTGGTGCTGTCGTTATCCTCTTTGGACTATCGGCGTACTCAAACAGATTGTTTGAGTCTATCAGCCAATTCCACATTGAAAACGTTTATGAGCTCGCTGCTGGCGGTAACATGGTCAACGTTATTCTTGTTGACTTCCGTGGTTACGATACCCTCATGGAAACATTAGTATTTGGTATTGCCGGCATCGGTATATATGCATTAATGAAAGCAAAAGTAAAAGGAAAGGATGATAATAATGAAGAGCACGCTTAAGAGAGCTGGCTATAGTAAGGTCCAACGTCAGATGAACGATGTGTTCATTCAGTTTACGGGCAGAGTAATATTTTTAATCATATTACTCTTCTCAGTAAACATGTTTTTGGCTGGACACTATGAACCAGGCGGCGGCTTCGTCGGTGGTCTACTCGCAGCTTCAGCAGTCATCCTTCTATTGATTGCTTTTGATTTCGAGACTGTAAGAAAAATGATTCCGATAAACTTCCATCTAATCATCAGTATCGGTCTATTTCTAGCTATTGCTGTACCGACAGCCTTGTATTTCTTTGGAGTACCTTTCTTCACCCATCAACATACGTATATCAATGTTCCTATATTCGGGGAAGTTGCACTACACACAGCTGTCGCTTTTGATATCGGTGTATTCATGACAGTAGCTGGAACAGCACTGTTAATCGTATCCCTAGTTGGGGGGATGGATGACTAATGGAACTTGTTACTATAATCTTATCTGGCATATTAATTGCTAGTGCAACATATTTAATATTGTCTAAAAGTGTTTTAAGAATAATTATTGGTATATCAATACTTTCACATGGTGTGCATTTAATGATTTTAACTATGGGTCAACTGAAACGGGGTAATGTTCCTGTACTCGATGACTCTGTCTCGACTTACACAGACCCACTCCCCCAGGCCTTGATACTGACAGCCATTGTAATCTCATTTGCACTGACATCATTTAGTCTGATCTTGCTCTTAAGAAACTATAAAGAGCTTGGTACGGATAACACAGAAGATATGAAAGGAGTTCCTCATGGCGACTAACATTTTACCTATGCTCCCAATCATTCTTCCATTCTTTGCTGGTGTCATAATGTTGTTCATGGGCAAACGTCCTATTCCACACAGAATAGTCTCAGCAATTACCAGTGCCCTAATGGTTGGTATTAGCGCATATAGTATATATTACGTATTTAAGAACGGTGCGATGGTGACCTTTATAAGTAATTGGTCCGCACCATTTGGAATCAGTGTTGTCTATGACATGGTCGCTGCATTGTTAGTACTGACAACATCGATTATCTTATTTTTCACAGTTGTTTACTCTTTCCAGTCCATAGGCTATGAAAGAGAAAAATATTACTATTATCCAATGGTCATGTTCATGATCACAGGTATTATTGGTGCGTTTACGACAGGTGATATCTTCAATATGTTCGTCTTCTTTGAAGTGTTCCTCTTAGCATCTTATGTACTTATTACACTCGGTAATAGAAAGATTCAATTGCAGGAAGGGTTTAAATATTTCGTTGTTAACGTTGTATCTTCAAACTTCTTCTTAATTGGTTTAGCTTATCTCTACTCAATCACTGGTTCATTGAATATGGCTGATATTCAGATAAAGCTATCCAATTATGATGGTAATTTAGCTGTCATGACCTTAGTTGCAGTAGTATTCATATTTGTTTTTGCAACAAAAGCAGGACTATTCCCGCTGTATTTCTGGATGCCAGGTTCTTATAATGCACCACCGATTCCTATCATTGCTTTATTTGGTGCACTATTAACTAAAGTTGGTATTTATGCGATAGCTAGAACATTTTCACTGTTCTTCCAACACGATGTCGGTTATACCCATCAAGTGCTACTATTACTTGCCTTGTTAACCATCATCGTAGGTTGTATTGGTGCTTTAGCTTACACTGATATGAAAATGGTCATCATCTACAATATTATGATTGCCGTCGGTGTGATCGTTGTTGGCTTTGCTATGATGGATGAAGCTGGATCAATCGGTGCGATGTATTATCTAATACACGATATGATCATTAAGGGCGCCCTATTCTTACTTGTTGGTTTCATCATCTACAGAACTGGTAAGAATAATTCAGAAGATATAGGTGGCTTAATTAATAGTCACCCAGTTGTTGGTTGGACTTTCTTTATTGCTGCCCTATCACTTGCTGGTGTGCCGCCCTTACCAGGCTTTTACGGTAAGTTGTTCATCGTAGAGTCAGCTTTCCTTAACGACCACGTTATAGCAGCAATTATCGTCTTATTATCAAGTCTGATTGTCCTATTTAGCATTATGAAGTTATTCATCAATGTATTCTTTAGAGAACCAAGAGAAGGTCTTGAGCTTAGAGATATCAAATCAGATAAACTACTCTTCTCAGCAGTCGGACTTGTAGTCGTTTCAATCGTGTTTGGTTTATCAGCAGATTTTCTTTACCCAGTATTTGAAATGGCTGCCGAATCATTCTTCGATCCGTCATCATATTCTAACTACTTGATGGAGGTGGAATAAATGTCATTTCAACTATTAGTAAACATCATTTTAGCTTTTCTATGGATGTTCATGAATGCTGACATGTCTGTTGGAACCTTTGTCACTGGTTACTTAATCGGCTTGGTTGCAGTATATTTATTTAGAAACTTCTTACCAGGTAGATTCTACTTACGCCGTTTGTACTTAATGATTAAACTACTGTTTATCTTTATAATAGAACTTGTCAAAGCGAATATTGATGTTGTAAAAATTGTGATGTCACCAAAAATTGACATCCATCCCGGTTTCTATGCATATCCAAATGATTTAGAAGAAGAATGGGAAGTTGCTTTACTTTCGACATTAATTACCTTAACTCCAGGTACAGTCGTTGTTGCGATATCAGATGACTACTCCATTATTTACATTCACGGCCTAGATATGGATGATGCGGATGAGGAAATTGATAACATTAAAGCTGCTTTTGAAAATGTAATAAAAGAGGTGGCTCAACCATGACATCATTTGTATATATTATCGTAATCTTTTCAATTATCGTATTTGCGATCACTATGCTTGGTATGTTGTACAGAACAATTAAAGGACCTACACTTCATGATAGAGTTGTCACACTTGATGCATTTGGGGTAACCTTGATGGGAATGATTGGTCTATTATCCATCGTCTTAGAAACAACCTATCTCTTACCTATAATTATGCTAATCGGAATGGTTGGTTTTATCGGTACAGTTGGCTTTGCTAAATTCCTAGAGAAAGGTGTGATCATCGAAAATGATAGAGATAATAATAGTTAGTCTCATTACAATCTTTCTAATCGGTGGTGCCTTTTTCACAGCAGTAGCAGCCATTGGCGTGATTCGTTTACCTGATACCTATACTAGAATCCATGCCGCTTCGAAAAGCTCGACACTAGGTGTCGGTATGACATTGATCGGGGTATTTATCTACTTTGCTTACTATCAAGCAGAAATCGAAACCCAGCTGATATTAGCGATTATATTCATCTTCATATCTGCACCTGTTGGTGCCCATATGATTGCCAGAAGTGCCTTTCACTCCGACGTTGAACCTTACAAACTCACCATTCTTAATGAATTGAAACGAGATGAGACAGGTTCAGAGATTGAGACCGAAGAGCATGTCAGACTTAAAATCGAACGTAGTAAAGACAAAGAACTCGACGATTAAAGTATATGCCTGCATAACATCTTTACAGATGTCGTGCAGGTTTTTTTATTTTACAGGTAGATGTCGGAGCTCATTGACCGGTAAACATAAAAATCCCCCTTTAGCTGTACAGTTACAGCTAAAGGGGGATTTCAATCTTATATATTATTTTTGTCTTACTGCCATGGTACATCTAGAAACTGCAACTAAATCATCTGCATCATCTGTAATATCAATTTCCCAAACCTGCGATGATTTACCTGCATGTCTCAACACTGCTTTAGCAATTAAAGTGCCTTGTCTCTTTGCTTTTAAGTGATTAATATTAAGCTCCATTCCGAATGCAATTTGATTATCTTCAATTTGATGACTGGCACCTATACTGGCAGCAGTTTCTGCTAGAACTGCATTAATCCCTCCATGAACAAAACCAAAGGGCTGTAGTGTATCTGATGTTATTTCCATACCGATACAACATGTACCGTCTTCTACCTCTAAGACATTGATGCCAAGAAGTTCAATCAATCCTTTACTCATATAGTGTCCCTGATTCGATTAAATCAACAATTGTTCTAATCATTACACCAGTTGAACCTTTTTTACCAAATGGTGTCACACTAGTACTATTACTTGAACCTGCAATATCAAAGTGAATCCATGGTGTGTTTTCAGTGAATTCTTTAATGAAGGCAGCAGCAAATGATGCGCCGCCTGGTTTAAAGTCGGCATTGATTAAATCAGCTATATCTGACTTTCTCACACGTTTTTCTTCATGCTCTGAAAGTGGTAATTGCCATACATCTTCACCTGTGACTTTACTACTGATTAACAAGTTATTCATCACTTTTCTATCGACATCCGTAAATATTCCTGTACGATATTCACCTATCGCTTGGACAACGGCACCTGTTAAAGTTGCAAAGTCCATCATTACTTTTGGCTGATACTCTTTTGCGGCATAATAAACAGCATCAGCTAGTACTAAGCGACCTTCTGCATCTGTATTTGACACTTCTACTGTTTTACCTGATAAAGATTGATACACATCGTCAGGACGCATGCCATTACCATCTACCATGTTTTCTGCTAACGCAAGTACTGCGACAACATGTACTGGTAAGTCGAGTTTGGATACAGCTTCAATCATCCCCACTACATTTGCAGAACCGCTCATATCGAATTTCATTGAACGCATGCCATTACGACTCTTCAATGAATAACCGCCACTGTCATAAGTAATCCCCTTACCGACGAGTACGATAGGCGCGTCAAATTTTGCATCCGGGTGCTTATATTCAATCGTTACAAGACGAGGTTTTCTTTGTGAGGCTTTACCGACTGCTGTCAATAAACCAAAACCTTCTTGGGTTAAGGTGTCAAAATCTTTTACCTCACCCTTAACATGAGGGTGATCTTTAAAGTTATGAGCTAAGTAATCCGCATAACTTTCTGGATATAATAAGTTTGGTGGCATCGTTGCAAAATTTCTAGCTAAGTTAATACTAGAACCCACTTTCTCACCGTGTTCGAAGTATTTAGTGACATCGTGTTCTGTAACAAGTGTAAGCGTTAAACCTTCACTGAACTGTTGTTTACTGTCTGAAGTATAGCCGACTGGTTCGTAGGTACTTACCTTTGCCATTAAACCGATAGCATCTGCAACTTCAGCAGCTTCGAAAGCGAATGTATCCAAAATAATTTGAGCCTTGTTATCCTTTTCTTTTTCCATGAACTGAAATACATTACCAAGTGCTTCCTGGACTTTTAGCACCGTCAATTGACTAGCATCACCGAGTCCAACTGCAACAACTTTTCTGTATTCTCTTTGAATTGTTACGCCTGTCTTTGTTACCTTATTCAACTTAGTTGATAGCACATTCGCTGTAATAATTTCCTTAGTTAATCCATTTAACAAAGTATCGAGTTCTGCAAAATTTTTCATGTCTTCAACATTTTCTGGTAAACCAATGACAATTACTGAATCATCAGCCACATAACTCTCTTCAAATTTCACTTTCATAAAAAGATCCCCCTAGAACATTTGATAACCTGCTTTTCTTAAATAACGAATCGTCATCCCTGCAAGTATGATGCCGATTAAGCCTGAACCTAAGATGATGATATCGTAAATAGAGATGCCAATAATATTACTCCAAAGCGTATTAAACGATTCTCCCGGACTACTTATGTAATCAAATAATGAAACTCTACCTATAATCCAAAGAACAATTACAGGATAAACAACCGCCATAATCCATGTCATTTTTAAAATCATGTTCAGTATAAAACTAATTCCGTAAAATAAAACGAAATATAGTAATACAGATATAAATAACTGAACGACATTCATTGCCATATATGTTTCCTCCAAAAAAATAAGCATGGGCATTATATATACCCATGCATAATGCTAACTTTTAACTTACATGAATTTACCTTTAGTCGCAGCCAGTGCAAGGCCACCGATTTTGAACACTGCACGTGTGTCGATGACTTTCTTCATGAAAGCAGCTGGTTTACCTTTAATTTCTTTACCCATAACAACACCGATACCATCTTTAGAACCTAAAGAACATACAGTACCTTTGTCATCGTATACAAACGGTTCTTTCTTATCACCATCTAAACTCAATTTAATGTTCTTAGCAGTGTGTTCACCTAATTGCATTGCGATTTGAGCTGTTGTTGGGTAAGGACGTGCATCCTTACCTGTGCCGTTCATTACCGCTGCAACGTCACCGATTGCATAAATATTGTCATATCCATCTATAGTTAAATCGTTATTAACTACAATTCTTCCACGTTTCACACCTTCAAACGATTCTTCCATTAATTTAGAACCACGTACACCTGCAGTCCAGATTACGCTTGAAGCTTCAATTTGCTGTTCTTGATCATTCACTTTAACAACAAAACCTTTATCATTAGCAGCAACAATCGCTGTACCAAGCATGAATTCAACACCACGTTTTTCTAAGAAGTCAACTGCGTGCTGAGTTAACTCATCAGAGAACATTGGTAACATTGTAGGCATTGCCTCAACACAAGTAATCTTGACATCATTGTAATCTATACCGTGTGCTTTACATAATTCAGGTAGAGTTTCGACAAGTTCACCTAAGAATTCAACGCCAGTAAATCCAGCACCACCCACTAAGATAGCGAGGTCTCTCTTATCTTGACTCGTCTTATAGTTGATGAAGTTTTTCTCAATTTCTTCACGAGCTTTTACTGCAGATTGAGGACTGACGATAGTTTCAGCATATTCATCCATGCCTTCAATACCAAATGACTCACTTTCAAAGCCAAGTGATACAACTAAAATATCAAAGTCAAATTCACCTTGGTTCGTTTGAACAACTTTGTTATCACGATCAATCTTAGTCACTTCTGCAGGCACAAAACGTACTTTCATATTATCAACAACTTTAGCAATCGGATAAACTCCGTCTTCCCAGTTCATTGATCCCGCTGCTGTTTCATGCAACCAAGTTGATTCATAATGATATTCATTTTTGTTGATTAATGTGATATCAGCTTCTTGTACACTGAGTAGTTTTTGTAGTTTAGTTACAGTTGATAATCCAGCGTAGCCCGCACCAAGTACGAGAATTTTTTTTCTTTCAAAACTCATTTTTATTTTCCTTCCTACAAGCGTAATTTGTTGTGCAAGAATTATTTATATATATCATGCATACCAGTTACAATATTAGCACTATACCGCAATAATTCAAGCGTTTTCCTTGATTTTAGCAGTCTGCTGGCGCACCCGCATTCGTCTTCGTTCTAAAGGAAGATCCGCAGCCACAAGACAAGCTCGCATTTGGATTTTCAATCGTAAATCCGCCGCCGACTAACGATTGTTTAAAGTCGATTACGGTACCATCTACAACAGGTAAATCGAATTTATCTACAAGCATTTTCACACCGTAGTATTCGTATACTTCATCTCTTTCTCCTATATTCGTTTCAGCAGCCATTCCATAAGTAAGCCCTGTACAACCACCACCCTGTACTTTAAAACGGAGGTAGCCGTCAGCCATATCATTAGCTTCTAGCATATCTTTAACTTCATATGCCGCACTCTCAGTCAATGTTACTGTGGACATAAAATCACTCCTCTTTAAATACTATTACCACAAGTTTTTATAATTTAATTATACTACAGTCATTTTAGCTACACCAATCAACCGTTTATAATTATAGATCTCTATTATTCTTCTCTATTCTTTTATATGCCTTTTCTAACAACTGCTCTTTAGTTTTAGCAGAGACAATCTCTCCATCTATCAAAACAAAGAATGTCTTAGAACATAAGCCGCAATTGTTTGTGCACTCATAATCCACCACATCAATTGCAAGATCCTGGTCTAAAGCACGATAAACATCCTCAGTTCCTTTTTGCATATTTGCATTACAAAATTCTGCTATTGTAAACATAAAAACACCTCACCATACAATAAAAAAACTGGAGACACGAGCGTCTCCAGTTGCAAGTTAAAATACTTGTTCGATCTCTACAAAGCCTGGTACTTCTTCAAGTAACGCACGTTCGATACCCGCTTTTAGAGTAATCGTTGAGCTAGGGCATGTCCCACATGCACCAAGCAATCTAAGCTTAACAATACCATCTTCTACATCAACGAGTTCAACGTCTCCGCCGTCACGAAGTAGAAATGGACGCAATTTATTCAGTACCTCTTCGACTTGTTCGTACATAGTATCTTGACTGACTGCCATATAAGTTCACTCCAATCAATTAATAAGCCTCTCCTACTAGCAACTATTATAAGGGATTTACTCATAAACATCCATCAATTGAAAGTCTGAATTTTTTATCTTACTATGCAAGTCTTAAGCCTCGATTTTCTAATGTCCGCGCTAAGGCGACTGTTACAATCGCTAGGGCAATGTCCTTAATTAGGAAAGGAATCACCGTAACGAAAAGAATTTCAAGAAATGCCATCGGTGTATTTAGAACGACACCCATAACAAAAGCAAAGTAAGATGTACCAAATAAGAAGACTACTGCCATCCCTAAAAGCGTCCACATAAACATAGTTATAAATGATTTTTCTTTAGCCAGTCCAAAAATTAACACTGCGGGTATATACCCTAAAATAAATCCAAATGTTGGTGAAACAAAGGCGCCTAAACCTGCAGCTCCCGCAAAAACAGGTACACCAAGTAGACCAATTAATGTATATATAATCAAACTAACGACGCCTGTTTTTGTGCCCAACAATAAGCCACAAAGTATCACCATAGGCAACTGTAAAGTAAAAGGCACTGGGCCAAGGGGTATTTTAATTTGTGCAGCAATTGCAATGAGGCCAACAAATAGAGCAGCCTGAACAAGTTGTTTTGTCTTCATTCTATTTTCCTCCACCTATATCGATAGAGCTAGTTTATCAGAAAAAAGCACTAATGTTAACCCTTAATTTTAAAGGTTAACATTAGTGCTTATAACTGCCATTCACTTAAATTATCTATTAGATGTGTCGGAACTTTATTACGTGATTTAACATCTTTTGTACTATGGACACCTGTGTTCACATGAATCGTATCTACCCCGCCATTGATACCTGTCAAAATGTCGGTATCATAATTATCCCCAATCATCGCGACATCTTTTTTATTAAGTTTGAGTTGAACCAAGGCACCTTCTAAAATAAATTTTTCAGGTTTACCGATAATCGTTGGGTCTACACCTGTTACATCACTGACTAGTTTCACAAAGGCACCATTACCAGGTGAAAATCCAAAATGGCTCTTGATTTTCTGGTCAGGATTCGTCGCTAAAAATTTAGCACCATTTTGAATTAACCTGCATGCTTGAATAATCTTGTCGTATGTAATCGTTGGATCAAGGCCCATTACAACCACATCGACTGCTTCATCTGTCAGCTCTGCAACTTCTTCTAGTGTAGCTTTAAAGCTATCTGTACCAATGACAAATACCTTAGGTGCTTTATAATGTTCCTCTATATATTTCGCCATCGCCATAGCAGAAGTATAAATATGATGCGTAGAGGTTTTAAAACCCAGAACATCAAATTTTTCTTGCAATTCATTTTTACTTCTCGTCGCATTATTTGTTAAGAATAAGTAAGGCAGTTTTTCTTCATTCAAACGATCTATAAATTCCCTTGCACCATCAATGACCTCGTCTCCATTAAACATCGTTCCATCAAGATCAATCAAATAACCCTTATACATCATCTGTCGAAAAAGCTGTTACAGCTTGAGGATCAGTTTTTCTGAAGTGTTCAAAACTTGCCTTAAAATTTTTGTAGGCATCAATGTTATCAAGGAAATCACGTTTCATACTTTGATGGTCAATATCCGTATAATTTCTAGTTAACTCTGTACGCCATTTTAAGGTATTTTTAAATTTCAATGCATCATTAATATCGATGACTTTCTCTTGTTCCATTATGTCAATAACATCCTGATAGCTACCAGGATCTCTTAAGATAAAAGCATCAATGATCATATTCCCGACATCAACAGTCGCTTCAATCAACATCTGACACGTGCGTTCCAAGGCAAGTTTGTCGTCTGTGTCTACTAATTTCGACATCTCTTCAATATAAGCTAAACGCTTATTTAATAACGTTTTATCTACAAAATACATAAGTCACCTCATCTAATCTATTCGTATTAATCATATCATAGAAAAAGAAGAAGCTAAGGTTTACACCTCCGCTTCTTCACCATTTTCTTCATTCTGTGTCTTCAATTCTGCCTTAGTTACTTTTCTTAAAATAAAGTAAGCACATCCAAAGTTGCAGTATTCATTTAAATATTCTTGGATTGTGTCTGCTCTTTTATCCGGCTCTATTTTACGTTTAGAAGATCGATAAAAACCAGCAAGCCTTAATTTTTCATAACCAATATCGCCGACGATATAGTCATATTTATTTAGTAGTTCACTATACTTTTCAACAAAGACCTCTTCATCAAATGCATCGCGGTAATTTTCCACGAGTTCAAAGTTCATATGACCAATGGTAATCACATTGACACATCCTTTACCTATAATAACTCTATTTTACCACAGTTATTTCTTATGTGGTTTCTTTAGATACAGGTCTGTAGATGAATTTTACAACAATAAATACGACGATTAAACATGCAAGTAAACTTAGTAGTGCTAGACCAACACTAAGTGTTGTCCCGAGTACAACAAAGGCAACTAGCCCGATAACAGCTGATAAAATGGCATAAGGTAACTGGGTCATTACGTGAACGATATAGTCCGCCCCGGAGCCAGTTGCTGATAGAATTGTCGTATCAGAAATTGGTGAACAGTGATCACCAAATACCGCACCAGCTAGTACAGCTGCAATTGATGGTAATAATAAATCAGTTGCATTTAATGAAATCATAATTTCGCCTGCAATTGGAATTAATATACCAAATGAACCCCAGCTTGTTCCCGTTGCCATAGCCATAATACATGCAACAATAAAAATGACGGCAGGAACAAGTGAAACGGGCAGGTTAGAACTTTCAACCATACCTCCGAGCACATCACCTGTTCCGAGTTCAGTAATTAAACCACCAATCATCCAAGCGAAAGTTAAGACTAACATTGCTGGAAACATTGCAAGGAACCCTGTTTTAATTCCTAAAAGTACTTGTTTAGATCCAAAGTTATCATCGTTCTTTGTATGTCCAATATAGTAAACTAGAGCTAAAGCTAGCCCTACAAGACCACCAATTACTAATGAGTGGGTAATCATCATATTCTCCAACATATCGATTAAGGTCCAAGAACCGGCCGCAATCCCCCCAGAGATGAACATGCTTGCAATAACAGTTATTGCTAAACCGATGATTGGTACTGTTAATGCTTTAGCACTGGAGCCTTCATGAACTGGGAGGTCGTCTTCTTCAGTTGCCATATCAGGTACCTTATCCCTTAAAATACCTTCGTTAATGGCTAAGTCTTCTTGTTTTCTCATCGGACCAATATCGAACTTAAAAATAATAACGAAAAGCATAATTGCCATTGCAGCAATGACATAGAAGTTCATTGGCACCATATACATAAAGCTTTGGAAAGGAGAAATATGTTCTAGACCAGCACTGACTAACAATGGAGCTGTCATACCCATAATACCCGCACCCCAACTTGAAATTGGAACCATTATAGATACTGGAGAAGCTGTTGTATCAACCAAGTATGCAAGCTTTGCTCTAGAAATTTTAAATTTGTCCGTGATGGGTTTGGCAACTTGACCAACAATTAAAGAACTAAAGTAATCATCTATAAAAATAATAACGCCTAAAAGTCCGGTAATAAGACCCGCTCCACGTCTAGTTTTAACTTTCGTTAAGGCCCATTCCGTAAAGGCTTTTGCACCGCCTGACATGTTCATAAATGCAGTCATAATACCAAGTAATGTTAAAAAGATTAAGATGAAGGCGTTCCATGTGTTTAAACCACCATCTTCAATAAATATTGCTAAAAATGAGTCGATTAAAATTTGGAAGAACTCACCAAAGTGCCCACCAGCAATAACGAAAGCAGCAGTCACAATTCCGGCACCTAAACTGATACTGACTTTTCTAGTTATAATAACTAAGATCAGTGTGAGTAAAGGTGGGACCAAGGGCATGTATTCCCAACTTAAAAAAGATTCCATATGTATTTCCTCCTAAAAATTTCAAATAAAAAAAACCATAAACACGCTATTATGTACGCATTTATGATTCCAATGTACTGTAGCGCATCATATAACTGACAGTCCTTAGTCTCTTAAACTAAGACCCAGAATAAGTACCCGCCGGTCTTATTCTTCGGCGTCTTTCCCTTTCGATATTCCTAATCGCATGCCTGCTAGAATATTTACTGATAAAAAACGCAACCTCTACTTTTTTTATTCAATTGTTTTTCATTATAACACAAGCTTTTATAAATGACTATAAGCATTTTAAATAGTTCTTGATAATGTCGCGGAGTAAATCTGGCATCATATAATCTTTTTTTGAATATCTAAACTGTGGGAAAATACGACCAAATGTATACATATCTAAAGTACCAAGTGAATATGTACGTCCATCATCAATTAATTCATTGCCGATGTAATACTCTCTCTCAGATTGAACGTACGATATATTATCCATGACAAAGGCACCAAATATATCACCTCTAAAACCGAGGCCCCTGACAATCTCATCCTTATACTCATGACGATTTGCTTCTGTAAAAACTTCTTTCATTTCTCGTCCTGTCAACTCGATTTTCACAGCATTAATCGCGTGTGGTAATACTTTGTGTAAAGCATACTCTGTCAATTCTCCACCTTCAAACGGACTCGCCACTAGACCAGTATGAATAAGACCTACATCACTGTCTGTAAAATCTCGTATCATATAAGCTAGTAAGGATGCAAAACGAGAGGCAGAATACAGTCGTCTTTCAATCGGATAGGCGTCACTTTTAATCACTGTATTACTCAGCATTTCTTTACCGAGTTGATAATAATTGTTTTCTTTAGGTGCAAGGAAGTCGGCCTCAATCAATTTTGCATTTTTACCGATCAATTTTTTACCTTGAAAGTTCAAGGTCACTTCTCCAATATACTCACCGTATCGACCAGCGGCAGCTAAGAGTACGCCATTAATGCGCTCGCCATAATCAAAGTGGTGATGTGTGTGTGAAGATAAAATCAAATCAATCTCTGGAAAGCGGTTCGCTAAATTTTCATCATCATACATACCAAGATGGCTTAGCATAACAATGACATCCACCTTACCCCGAAGTTCAGCTAAATATTTTTCAACCCATGAGAATGCATCTGCAACTTCCCAGTCTAAGGCTAAGTAAAATGGGGTAAATTCAACAGTCGCCGCTATAAAACCAATCTTAACACCCTTCACTTCCTTAATAGTGTAGGGTTTAAAAAATGGATTATCCGCACCAACCTCTCTTAAGTTTGTACAAATAACATCAAAGTTCGCATCATCATAAAGGTGTTTCAATTGATCTTTTGTAAGGGTAATACCTTCATTATTCCCTATCGTCGCAACATCGCATGTCGCTTCGTTTAATAGTTCAATATTTCCTTTACCGAGCGTTGCCTCAGTGTATGGATGTGAGCGGTCAACATGATCACCAATGTCCACATATACCATGTTATCTCTGTATTGGTGTCTTTTATCGTTAAGAAAACTAGTAAATTTCACATAGTTATCTAACGCACTGTGAATATCATTTGTGTGATAAATCTTCACTTCCATACTATACACTCCTTAGAAAAAAGTTTGAGAAATTAAATATATACCCAGTAGGAATAGAACAGAACGTAAGATGATAACGAGACTGTTTGAGTTGAATTTCTGATTAATCTTAACACCTATATTCGCACCTAAAATAGCAGCAGGCACAAGTAAGAGTATATACATAAAGACGACATTCCCTTGTAGTATATGACCTGAGGCAGAGGATAAGCCAGAAAAGAAGACCATCATCATACTTGTACCAATGGCAATAGTCGGTGGCATACGAAAGACCATCAACATGAGCGGCGTCATCAGTACGCCACCACCAATACCGAAGAGCCCCGTTACAAAACCAACTAGAAACGTAATTGCAATAGCCAGATACGGTGGGAAACCATAGTGATAGACATTCCCCATATTGTCTCTATGAGGCTTCATATATTTAGGATTTTGAAATATTTTTAATGGTTTAATCTTGTTTCTAACGACCAACAAAATAGAAACAAAAATTAGGAAGACACCAAAGTATAAATTGAAACTATCCACTGTAAAAAGACTACTCGCATAAGAACCTGTGAAGGCTCCAGGAATTAGTCCGATTAAAAATAGCGTACCATTTTGTCTATCAACTTGATTGTTTTTTGCATACGACCACATCGCACTTAAGCCTGTGAAAATTAATAGCATACTAGATGTACCGACAGCTGTTTGAGGTGTTATCGAAGGTAAGAGCCCTAAAGATAGTCCGAAATACATTAGTGCAGGCACAACAATAACACCCCCGCCAATACCGACGAGTGATCCTAAAATAGAAGAGAGTAACCCGATTAACATCAGTATAATGACAACTGTAATCATGTCGTCCAGCCCCTTAGAATAGTTTCAATTGTTTAGGAAATAGCCCGCTATATTCAATATCCATTAAATCTATAAAAGTCTTGGCATTTCCTGCAGCATGGCCACCGGAATTATTATTAAAGACGATATATATATGTTTCGTTTTATGTTTTAGAATATCCACTTGTCTTTTCAACCAAGCGAGCTCATCTTTGTTATAATCATATAGATAACGTACCTCACGCCACTCATCAGAAGTTCGATTTTGCTGGGTCCAACCATGTACGTTACGACCATGTAGTCTAATAAAGGCAATATCATCAGTGACTCTGTTAACAAATGGTATTGACCCGATACCAGCATTGGGTTCGTCACAAATACTGTGAATCAATTCTGAGTCATGTAAAAAACTAAGCGTTTCTTCTTTATACTCATCTTGAAACCATGTTTGGTTACGAAATTCTACTGCAATTTTGTATGGTTTTAATAATTCTGTTGCAAATTTTACATATCTTATATTTTTACTTGTACAATCAAACCACGGTGGAAATTGTAGTAAGACAAAAGCGAGTTTATTTCTTTCTTGCATTGGTTTTAACATATCTTTAAATGCTATAAAGACATCTTTAATTGAATCATAGTAATCACGATAATCACTATGCCCTGTCATAAATTGATGTGCCTTAACAACAAATTTAAATGACTCTGGTGTCTCCTGACACCATTTTTCTATTGTAGATGTTCTTTGTATGGCATAATATGTAGCATCGAGTTCTACAATTGGAAAATGTGAAGCATAAGTCATCAATTTATCTTTTTTGTTTGACAGTTCTGTATATAGTGAATCATGGTCACCCCAGCCTGTCAGTCCTATAAAAATCATTCAATCACCTTACTTCATTTTACCACATTTAATAAAGGAGGTATGCCAACCATGAAAAATGAAAATCATATCAAAGGTTTAATTTTTGTTATAATCGGTGCCTCTTTATGGGGAATTGGGGGTACTGCATCAGATTACATACTTACGCATACACCGACTAATGTCTCTTGGTATGTCACTGCGAGATTATTAATTAGCGGTGTGATTTTACTGTCCATATACACCTTATTTTTTAGAAAAAGACATCGTACTGTTTGGACAAAACATACTACTCTAATGTTTTTAATCTACTCGATTTTCGGAATGACTATGGTTCAATATACATTTATGGCTGCCATCGGTTATGGAAATGCTGCCGTAGCAACTGTCTTACAGTGTACGGGGCCAATATATATTATCCTTTACGCCATCTTTAAGAAATATAGACCATGGACTAAATTTGAAGCGATAATAATACTTGCGATGATCATAGGTGTATTTTTAATTGCTACAAATGGCAACATTGAAAGCCTATCAGTACCACCACTTGCTTTGGCATTCGGTCTCTTATCTGGTATCGCACTTGCTTACTACACCATTCATGCACCAGTATTAATGCAATACTTACACCCACTTCAACTTGTAGGTGGGTCAATGCTAGTCGGTGGTATACTAATGAATTTTATTCATCCGATTTGGGAATTTGAATATCAATTTGATTGGACCTTTACCCAAATTCTTATTTTGGTGCTATCCATTTTACTCGGTACAACACTCGCCTTTTTCTTATATATCACAAGTACAAAATATTTAAGCTCTACAGAGACAGGTATACTAGGTTTACTAGAGCCTGTATCTGCAGTGATTACATCAGTATTACTTTTAAATGTGAGCTTAGGTATTTACCAATCCATCGGAATCATAATAATTCTAGCTGTTGGAATATTTATCAGTACAAGAAAACAGAAGGCCTAATAAAAAAGACTTAGAAATCTGTATGATTTCTAAGTCTTTTTGTTACGAACTTAATACTTGTTTTAAATCCGTTTCCACTGCTTGCCACAGTTCTGGTGATGTAGAGAATTTTTCTCTCATCTCTTTTTTAACACCTTCAAAGGCCGCCTCATATTCAGCTGTGCCTTTTTCTGGCATGTCTTTCATTAAGTCTTTTTGAATTAAGTCAGTCATCGGTGCTTTTGGTCCCCAAACTGCTACTTCTTCATTTGAATTGTTAAGTGCAATAACCTTAGGAATGACTCTATTACCATTAGTTAAATATTCATCCATTAATTCTAGATTTTCATCTCTTAAGGCAACTCTAACATCCGTTTCCGCTGCTTCTGACAATTTAAACAAAATTGCAAGGTTTAACATGCAATGTGCACACCAAGGTTCAGCAATGACCAATAATTTTCTGCCACTCTCTTTTAAGCGTTCAAAATCTGAATCCTGTTGAACTTCGTGTTCATCGTAAATTTTATCGAAACCGGATTTTAGATCTGAAAGAGTCTGACGATATGCATCAATTGTAAGCCCTGAATCATAATATGCTTTTAAGTTAACCATTTAACTTCCCGCCTTCATTTAGTGATTACTTCCATTATAAAGGCACATCTCGGTTCCTCCAAATATTATACTTTTTGTTCGTAGTTTGAAGTATTAGATTCTCTTAAATTTAAGAATAAATTGATCCCGAATAAGATAATAGCAATGAGAAACATTGGTCCACCTATAAAAGTGAATATATGCGCAACCCCTGGATTGACTTGTACATAAAAAGTACTAAAGATAAATAAAGGTACACCAATATGGTATAGCCAAAACGTTGCTATACCTAATTTATTCTTCGCCAAATGAGGATAAACACATAATACAGCACCTATACCAAGCGTTGTTAACCAACCAACAACATTCGTGTGTGCATGTCCTGCTGCCCAGTTTAATTGAATCGTATACGACATAAATAAACCAACTGATATCCCGATAACTAAATACAACACAGCTAACTTAAGCCAAGTCGGGCCCATGAAATTCCTCCTTATATTTGTATTTATTTCCATCATATCACCTAAATATAATTGTGCAAATTTTCTGTACATTTATTAAAGTAAAAAAAGAAACTCAAACTAAAGTCTGAGTTTCTGACATTATTATTGCAAGTGAATTAAAGTCGCTACAACTAAAGCAATTGCTGCGATAACTAACCATATCAATGTTAACTTCCAAATAAATTTGACCCATTTAATATATGGTATACCTGCGACAGCTAAGACACCCATAAGAGATGCAGATGTTGGGATAATACTATTTGTAATTGCATCACCATACTGATATGCCAGTACAGCTACTTGTCTAGGTATCTCTTGTAAATCAGAGATCGGCACCATAACAGGCATTGTTGTCATAGCTTGACCTGAGCCTGATGGAATAAAGAAATTAATAAACACTTGTACGATAAGCATACCGACTGCGGTGAGAGAGTTTGGTACAAGGTCTAATACAGAGCTCATACTATAAATAATCGTATCTATAATTAGTCCTGACTCAAGGACTACAAGTATCGCTCTAGCGAAACCAACAATGATTGCACCATAAACTACGATTTTCATACCATCTATGAAAGAATCAAAAATGTCATTAAGTTTTAATCCACCAACAAAACCAATGATTATACCTACTACAAAGAAGTTTGCGGCAAGCTCTGTTAAGAACCAGTCGTACTGAAAGATACCAAACACATTAATCGCAATTGTCAAAGCGAATAACACAACGATAACGATATGTCTCTTTGACAATTCAAATTTCTCCATGTCCGCATCGGTGAAATTGAGCTGCCCATATTGTCCTTCGTTGTAAACAAGGCTTTTAGTTGGATCATTTTTAACTTTCTTAGCATAGCGCATTACATACAAAATTCCAGCCGCTAAAACAATAATATAAACAACAGTTCTAAAGCCCCATCCCGAGAATATTGGTAACTCCGCAATACCATGGGCGACACCAACAGTAAATGGATTAAACATCCCTCCTATAAAACCTGATGCGGCTCCTAAGGTAACCATTGCAGTCCCGACCATAGCATCATAACCGAGTGCTACAGCTAACATGATACCGATGGGTACAAAAATAATTGCTTCTTCGGACATACCGGTTGTAAATCCTAGTACAGAAAAGATGAACATGACAACAGGTATTAAAAGCACTTCATTATTACCAACATTTCTCATTACTTTTTGAATGATTGCTTCAATCGCTCCTGTAGAACGTATAACTCCAAAAGCGCCACCAATTAAAAAGATATAAAATACAATGCTTGATGCTTCCATCAAACCATTCGGTATCGCCATAAATAAATCCATCAAGGAAACTGGACTTTGCTCCACAGCATGATAACTATCACTGACAACTTCTACACGGTCATCAACTTCTACACGGTCGTATTCCCCTGCTGGAATTACGTAGGACAATGCAGCACCGATAATGACTATAGCAAGTAATATCGCATAGGTATGAGGAAACTTACTCGAAAAATCTTTATTACTTCCCTTTGTTTGATTTGTTTCTTCCTTCACTAAAAACCACCCCTAAATGTATATTAGTTCTAATACCCTCATTCACAAATAATACACATTTATAGAAAAATAAAAAAAGACTTAGAAATCAAGTTGATTTCTAAGCCCTTAAAAATTTTATAGATTAACCGATTGAACCTTCCATCTCATAAGAGATTAGGCGGTTCATCTCAACGGCATATTCCATTGGAAGTTCTTTAGTGAATGGTTCGATGAAGCCCATAACGATCATTTCTGTCGCTTCTTCTTCACCTAAACCACGACTCATTAGATAGAACAATTGCTCTTCTGATACTTTAGAAACTTTCGCTTCGTGTTCTAATGAGATATTGTCATTTAATATTTCATTATATGGAATCGTATCTGAAGTTGATTCATTATCCATAATTAACGTATCACATTCGATGTTTGAACGTGCACCATGTGCTTTTCTACCAAATCTTACTTGACCACGGTAAGATACTTTACCGCCACCTTTAGCAATCGATTTAGAAACGATTGTAGAAGATGTGTTCGGCGCTAAGTGAATCATTTTAGCACCAGCATCTTGAAGTTGACCTTTACCAGCAAGTGCGATAGAAAGCGTCATACCACGAGACCCTTCACCTCTTAGGTAGATTGAAGGATATTTCATCGTAATCTTAGAACCAATGTTACCGTCAATCCATTCCATCGTACCATTTTCATCAACAAAAGTACGTTTAGTTACTAGGTTATATACATTATTTGCCCAGTTTTGGATTGTTGTATAACGGCAGTATGCATCACGTTTAACAATGATTTCTACGACAGCTGAGTGTAGTGAATTCGTTGTATAAACAGGTGCTGTACAACCCTCTACATAGTGAACACTTGAACCTTCATCACAGATAATTAGTGTACGTTCGAATTGACCCATGTTCTCAGAGTTAATACGGAAGTATGCTTGTAACGGTGTATCTAATTTAACACCTGGTGGGCAGTAAATGAATGATCCACCAGACCATACAGCTGAGTTTAAAGCAGCAAATTTATTGTCTGTAATCGGCACTACAGTAGAGAAATACTCTTTGAATAACTCCTCATTTTCTCTTAGTGCAGAGTCAGTATCTTTAAAGATTACACCTTTTTCTTCTAGATCTTGTTCCATGTTGTGGTATACAACTTCTGATTCATACTGTGCAGAAACACCTGCGAGGTATTTTTGTTCTGCTTCAGGAATACCTAATTTATCAAAGGTACGCTTGATTTCATCAGGTACTTCGTCCCAAGAACGTTCAGTTTGCTCTGATGGTTTTACATAGTAAGTAATATCATCAAAGTTCAATTCTGATAAATCCCCACCCCACATAGGCATAGGGCGTTTATAGAAGTGTTTAAGTGCCTTAAGACGGAATTCGAGCATCCATTCAGGCTCTTCTTTCATCTTAGAGATTTCTCTGACAATCTCTTCTGTTAATCCTCTATCGGAACGGAAGATTGAGATGTCTTTATCGTGGAAACCATATTTGTAATCGCCAATATCCAATGCTTCTTTGACCATATATGATCACTCCTCAATTATTATTTATCGGATTCTTTAAACCCTTTTTCGAGTGCTTTCCAAGTGAGTGTTGCACATTTGATACGTGCAGGGAATTGATTGACACCTTGCAGTGCCTCAACGTCACCCATATCATCAGTGATGTTATAGTCCTCACCAAGCATCATATTAGAAAATTCATTTGCCATCTCGAGTGCGCGTTCAACAGATTCGTTCATGATCGCTTCTGTCATCATCGAGGCACTTGCCATAGAAATCGAACAGCCTTGCCCTTGGAACTTAACATCTTTTACGATTCCAGACTCAACATTTAATGTTAGCTGAATTTCGTCACCACAAGTCGGGTTATTCATTTCAATTGTCATTGAGCCATTTTCAACAACCCCTTTATTTCTTGGGTTCTTGTAATGGTCCATGATGACTGAACGATACAGTTGATTTAAGTTGTTAAAATTCATAAGAGAAAAACTCCTTCGTTTTTTCCAAGCTCTCGATAAACTGATCTATCTCTTCGATGGTGTTGTAAATGTAAAAGCTCGCTCTTGCTGTTGAGTGTGCTTGACACCATTTCATCAATGGCTGAGCACAGTGGTGACCTGCCCTAACTGCAATGCCCTCTGAGTCCAGTGCAGTAGCAAGGTCATGTGGGTGAACCCCTTTTAGATTAAAGGTAATCAGTCCCGCACGCTGACTTTTGGCCGGACCGTAAATCTCAATGCCTTCAATTTCAGACATCTTGTCATAGGCATATTCTACAAGCTCTTTCTCATAAGCATGGATGTTGTCGAGGCCTAAGTTGTTGAGATAGTCGATAGCAGCATTTAAACCAACTGCTTCGGCAATCATAGGTGTACCTGCTTCAAATTTCACAGGTAAGTCAGTCCATGTAGATTCTGTTTTATAAACATAATCTATCATATCTCCACCGTATTCAATTGGCTCCATTTTATCAAGTAAATCAGCTTTTCCATACAGAATGCCAATTCCTGTAGGACCTAGCATTTTGTGTCCGCTAAAGGCATAGAAATCTACATCTAGGTCCTGTACATCTACTGTCATATGCGGTACCGCTTGGGCTCCATCAACTGCAATGTAAGCACCGTGTTCATGGGCGATTTCAGCCATAGCTTTTATATCGTTAATTGTACCAAGTACGTTAGATACATGAGTGATTGCTACAATTTTTGTGTTTTCTGTTATAACACTTCTTAGACTGTCTAGAGTAATCGTCCCGTCAGCTTCAAGAGGAACGAAAACGAGTTTCGCGTCTTTACGCTTTGCAAGTTCTTGCCATGGCACTAAATTGGCATGGTGTTCCATTTCAGTGACGATGATTTCATCACCTGCTTCAATCACTAGTTCACCAAAGCTTCTAGCAACTAGATTAATTGCGGCAGTTGTCCCGCGTGTATAAACAATCTCTTCAAAGCGTTTTGCATTGATGAAGCTACGTACTTTCATACGTGCTTTTTCATAAGCATCAGTCGCTTTAGTTCCGAGCGTGTGAACTCCACGGTGAACATTTGAATTATATGTTCTGTAGTAGTCATTCATTGCATCGATAACTTGTACTGGAGATTGGCTCGTTGCAGACGTGTCTAAATATATAAGGTCTTTTCCGTTTACCTGACATTCAAGTATCGGGAAATCCTGACGGATTTTATTTATATCCAAGTCAGTGTCCTCCCTTCTTAAGATAAGACTTTAAGTTCAATGACCTCTTTAAGTTGTTTCTTAACTTTTTCAATTGGTAGGGCTGAAACAACTGCATCTAGGAAACCGTGAATAACAAGGCGTTCTGCTTCCTTCTTATCAATTCCACGACTCATTAGATAGAAGAGCTGTAATTCGTCAACACGACCGACAGATGCTGCGTGTCCAGCAGTTACATCATCTTCGTCAATTAAAAGGATAGGGTTTGCGTCACCGCGTGCATCTCCACTTAACATAAGTACACGAGATTCTTGTTGTGCATCTGCTTTAGTTGCACCGTGTTTAATATATCCAATACCATTAAAGATACTGCTTCCCTTATCTTTCATTACACCGTGTTTTAAAATGTGACCATTAGATTCTTTACCATAATGAATAATTTGTGTTGTAAAGTTAGACGTTTGTTCACCACGTCCGACGTGAACAATTTTCAATTCTGACTCGGAACGATCACCCATTAAGTATGTTGTATTATCATAGATGATATTTGAATCGTTCATTAGACCTAGTGCCCAATCAATGTTCGCATCATCAAATGCCACACCGCGACGGTTTACATAACCAGTCATTTCTTTAGGTAAGAAATCTACAGATCCGTAAGTGATCTTTGCGTTGTTGTTGGCAATAACTTCAGAGATAATATTAATTTTCTCTGTTGAAGACTCTAGGTTTGAGAAATAGTTTTCTACAAAAGTAACTTCTGAACCTTCATCTGCAACAACTAAAACGTGATTAAACAATGAAGCCGTCTCGTCATCGTGTAGGACAACAGATTGAATTGGTTCTTCAATGATGACATCTTTTGGTACATAGATGAACACACCGCCATTTAGCATAGCTGCATGGTAGGCAGCAAGTTTGTTTTCATCAACTTTTACACCTTCGGTCATGAAATATTTTTCAAGAAGTTCAGGGTGATTTTCACTTGCTTCAATTATATTTTCTACAATAACACCTTTATTTTTTAAGCCTTCATCTAACTGTAGGTAGGCAGGTGTATTGTTGTGTTGTACGTATATATTTTGTACATTTTCTAGATCGATTAAGTTTTTAACACCTTCTGGTAACTCTTCTAAAGTGTTGTATGTGCTACTTTCAACAACTGGAGAAGTGATGTTAAAGAAATCCCATTTATCTACTTTAGTCTTGTCAGGTTTAATCATGTCAAGACTATCAAATTTTTCTACAGCTTCTTTTCTTTTACTGATCAAAAACTCAGATTCACTTCTTGCTGTAGCATCAGCAATTATGTCTTCTTTGTTCAGTTCGAATGCGTTTAATTCAGTAGTCATAGTGATCCTCCTGTCTTATTTATCTTCAGCGGCGTTAGTTTCATCAATGCCAAGTTCTTCTTTAATCCAATCGTAACCATCAGTTTCAAGACGTTCAGCTAGTTCTTTACCGCCAGATTTTACCACTTTACCTTTCATCATTACGTGGACAACATCAGGAGTGATGTAGTTCAACAGGCGTTGGTAGTGAGTGATGATTAGTGAACCGAAATCTTGACCACGAAGTTTGTTAATACCGTCAGAAACTACACGTAGCGCGTCAATATCAAGACCTGAGTCGATTTCATCTAAGATACCGAATTTAGGTTCAAGCATCATTAACTGAAGGATTTCATTACGTTTTTTCTCACCGCCGGAGAAACCTTCGTTAAGATAACGTGTTGCCATGTCTGGATCCATTTCTAAATATTCCATGTTCTTATCTAATTTCTTAATGAATTCCATTAAGTTAATTTCGTCGCCCTCTTCACGGCTTGCATTGATTGCAGAACGTAGGAAATCAGAGTTTGTTACACCTGAGATTTCTGATGGATACTGCATTCCTAGGAATAAACCAGCTTTCGCACGCTCGTCTACATCTAATTCTAAAATGTTCTCTCCATCAACAAGTACTTCACCTTCAGTTACATCATAGCTTGGGTGACCCATAATTGCTTGAGCAAGTGTAGATTTACCTGTACCGTTAGGTCCCATTACAGCATGAATTTCACCTTGTTTAATAGTAAGGTTTACGCCCTTTAATATTTCTTTACCGTCGATTTCAACGTGTAGATTTTTTATTTCTAAAACAGATACCATGTCTAATCCTCCAATTGAAATTTAGTTTGTCTGATACTAGTATAGTTTATAATAATTCTAATCTATAGTCAAAGTACCAGTCTACTGTTACCATCTATATATTATATATCAGAATCCACGCGGTTTAAAGGTTTTGGCTCTAATTATGACCACTTTAATCAGATTTAAAGAAAACCTCACTAAATGACTTTAATATCATTTAGTGAGGTTTAATCAAATACTTATTTAAAGATATCGATTGTGAATGGTGGCTTGTATGACTCACCATTAATTGCTTTTACAATGCCGATAATCGCAAATACGTAGAATGCAATCGTGACTATTGGTCCGAGTACAAAACCGATTAAAATTGCAGTTGTTAACCAAGCGACAAACATGTAGATTGTGTAAGATAGACCAAAGTTCGCTACATCTCTAAGTGCGACAGCAGTTGTTGGTTCATCATCTTTTTTCAGTGCCCAAATTAGAAGTGGTCCAACAACAGCAGTGAATAGTGAAATAACATAAGACACCAAGACGAGCGTGCTGTCAAAACCAGTTTTTGGCGTATTGTAATCTTCATTCATTTTAATTGCCCCTTTTATTATAAGATAGGTGCTAATGTAATTTTACCATCTATAGGGTGTGTATACAATCGATAGGGTTAATGATTACTAAAACTTTCCTTATTTAATTGGTAAGCTGTAAGTCGTTTCTGTTGGCATGCCATTTTCAAATTTTAAATAGTATCCTCCTGAACCCAATTCTGAATCCATCGAGTAAACTAAATCAAATGTTGCTTCTTCGTCAACTGCTAATTCTTGGTTTAAATCTTCTTCAGAGAAATCAAAAATAAATTGCTCTCCACCGCCTTCTCTGTCAGATTCAATAATATCAGGAAATACATATTCACCAATAACAATAGGTTCGTCAGAGATATTTTTAACTGTTAAATTGACCACCCCTAAGAAGACTGATTCTGGTGCGTTGATAATGACTTCTTCAACAGGTTGACCATCGTATTCTTTGACCTGGTCTAGTGAATTGACGGTAACCTCATACTTAGCATCAAACTCATAACTCTCTACTTGTGTAGTGTCACCTATTTCATAAATTTCATCTGATTTACCTTCTTCAGAATTAGAACTTTCATCCTCTGTTTCTTCACTCACTTCACTTGTGTCAGTGGCTTCAGTGTTTTCTTCATTCCCACATGCCGTTAGTGCAAATAGTGTAAATACAAAAAATAATAATAGTTTTTTCATCTTAGATGCTCCCATAACTTATGATAATTATTCCCTTAAATCAATTGTTATCTATGTTACCTTAAAATATTACTATTTACATTATTAATTTAAATATTTATAAAAAACCAAGCAGCTTTTGCTGCCTGGCAAAGGGGTTTACTTTATAAAATCAATTGCATCAACTAAAATTGATTAGTCGAAACAATGATTTCACTCAATTGAATTATTACGAAATCCGTTCTATTTATATAACAGTTATTTACCCAACCCCTTTTCCTTGAAACATCTTTGTCACAAAAAAATCGAATAATTTTTCTGATGCTTTCTTATGACTGTTATAATATAGCTTAATCATTAAATTGCGAGGGACTACATTGGAAACTGAACAAGTTCATAAGCGTAAGTCTATTAACTTACAAACATTATTTATAAACATTAAATACCTACTTAAAGGGAAAGTACTTATCGCAAATGTCCTACCTGTATTCACAGCGTTTTGGCTTGCTTTACACTTTACCCACCAGTCATTTTTCGATCACCTTGGTACTTTTTTCATAACCATGATTTCCAGTACTATGGTCATATCTGGTGCCCTAATGTTTAACAACTGGTTCGAGCATGACCTAGATACACAAATGGACCGTACAAAAAAGCGGCCAACTGTTACTGGTGACTTTCCTTTAAGAAATGTCTTAATTGCTGCAATCATTACAACAATCATCGGGTTGAGCATGATTTTTGTGGTGAATATTGAAGCTGGAATCTACTCATTTCTTGGCTGGTTTTTCTACGTCGTTCTCTACACCTTTTGGTCAAAACGACGCTATACCATCAATACGATTATCGGTAGTATTTCAGGTGCCTTTACACCTTTAATAGGTTGGGCCGTTATTACACCTGCGAATCATTTAGTACCATTAATGTTGTTTTACATTTTACTTATTTGGCAGATACCTCATACCATTTCAATCGCTATTAAAAGACTCGATGACTACACTAGAGCAGGCATACCGATGCTCCCAGTTGTCATTGGCACCAAGGCATCAATTCGCCAGAACTTATACTATGTGCTCGCTTTATTGCCCGTACCAATTATGCTCTTTGAATCGCTCGGTATAATCTTTTCAA
Organism: Jeotgalicoccus huakuii; assembly: GCF_036665975.1. Taxonomy (NCBI): domain Bacteria; kingdom Bacillati; phylum Bacillota; class Bacilli; order Caryophanales; family Staphylococcaceae; genus Jeotgalicoccus; species Jeotgalicoccus huakuii. The sequence goes on from NZ_JAVIYN010000005.1 coordinate 73,158, forward strand.
TTGTGTCAGCTTTACTGACCCTAGGATGGATTGTGCTATCTATTAAAGGTTATACTACACAGGATAAACACCGATGGGCGGAAATGAATTTAAGATACTCCCTCATCTACTTGATTGTTTCATTTATGTTGATGATTGTGCTAACGATATGATGAAAAATGTATATACTATTAACATAGTTCATTAAAAACCTCACTCGACTTGAAAGTCGAGTGAGGTTTTTCTTACTTATTCTGATGGAATAATATTACCGCTGTACTCTTCATCAATATATTGTTTGATCTCATCTGATTGTAGTACTTCGATTAATCTTTGTAGTTCTGGACGTTCTTCATCTCCAGATCTAACAGCAACTAGGTTAGCATAAGGTGATTCTCCGTCTTCAACTGCGATTGAATCTTCAACTGGATTCAATCCAGCATCAATTGCGAAGTTTGCATTAATAATAACAGCAGGTGCTTCATTATTTTCATACATATTAACTAAAAGCTCAGGTGCTGTATTGTTATCAAAGTTAAAGTCGTGAGGATTTTCAGTAATATCATCAAATGTTGCGTCTTGAATTTCAACGCCTTCTTCGATTTCTACTAAGCCAGCGTTAACGAAGAATGAAAGGAAACGTCCTTCTTCTGCAGGATTATTAGATACTAAGATAGTAGAGCCGTCTGGGATGTCTTCAAGTGAATCATAGTCATTTGAGAATACTGCCATAGGTTCGATATGGACATTACCGATGCTAGTTAGGTCATAGCCATGTGATTCAATTTCACCGTCTAAGTATGGTGTATGTTGAAAGAAGTTTGCATCGACTTCTTCATCTGCTAACAAACGGTTAGGTGTTGTATAGTCGTTAACGATTTCTACATCGACAGTTATATCTTCTTCAGCAAGAATTTCTGCTGCTTTTTCTAAAATCTCAGCGTGGGGTGCTGGTGATGCTGCGACTGAAATTTCAGCACCTTCCCCATCCGTTGATTCACCTTCTGAAGCAGAATCAGATTCTGAACCATTTCCACAAGCTGCTAAAACTAAAATAAGTGAAAACAATGTAACGAAACTAAAAAATTTCTTCATGCTAAATCCTCTTTTCTATAAATTTTTATATTAGTAATCAGCGTTTATCCACTCTTTTAGAGAAGAAGTCTCCTAAAATTTGAATGACGAAAACGATGATTAGAATTACCACAGTTGCAACAAGCGTGACGTCAGGCTGGTTTCTTGTAAAACCAACCATGTAGGCTAAGTTACCTAATCCACCGGCACCAATAACCCCTGCGATCGCGGTTGAACCAACGAGCATAATGGATGTTACCGTAATACCTGAAATTAGAGCAGGTAATGATTCTGGTATTAACACTTTCCAAATAATTGTCCAAGTGTTCGCACCCATTGACTCCGCCGCTTCTATTACACCCTTATCAATTTCTTTAAGTCCTATTTCAACTAAGCGTGCATAGAATGGTGCAGCACCGATAATCAACGCAGGTAAGGCTCCATTTGAGCCCATTACTGTACCCATGATTGCTTTTGTAAATGGCATGAGTAGAATAATTAAAATGATAAATGGAATCGCTCTAAAGAGATTGACGATGAAGGATGTCGTTCCATAAAGCGGTTTTGAGGGAACATTTTCACTCTTATTAGATAAGAACAAGATAATACCGAAAATGAGTCCAATTATAAAGGCTGCAATTGTTGCAATCACTGTCATGTATATCGTTTCATAAGTCGCTTCAATTACTGCATCCCATTTCACATTTTCAAAGCTAAACATATTTTTAAATTCTTCTATTACACTGTTCATCCTGCTTCAACCTCCAATGTGACATCGTGCTTTTTAAACTCATTTGAGATTGATTCAAGGGTCTCATTATCGATATCTAATGCAATATATAAATGTCCAAATGATTCTTGATTCGTCTGTTTAATATTACCTGATAGAATATTTACATCTAAACCGTAATTTCTTATGACCTCAGAAACAATTGGAGATTTTGTTCTCGTACCTACAAAGTTTAATTTTACTATTGTTGAAGTTGGGAATGATGCTTTAAGTTCTTCTATTGCGAGTTGATGATCATCATCTGAAATATCATCTTTAACAAAGCGTTTTGTTACACTTGACTGTGGATTTTGGAACAATTCAATTACCGAACCCACTTCAACGACCTTACCGTTCTCCATCACTGCTGCACGGTCACATATCTTTCTGATCACATGCATTTCGTGAGTAATCAAGACGATGGTTAGATTCATCTCTTTTGTAATATCTACAAGTAAATCTAATACTTCATCAGTCGTTTCTGGATCTAAGGCACTAGTTGCTTCATCACATAGTAACACTTCAGGCTTATTCGATAAGGCTCTGGCAATACCGACACGTTGTTTTTGTCCACCTGATAGCTCACTTGGATAGTTATGCGCTCTACCCTCTAGCCCAACAAGTTTGATTAATTCATCAACACGTGCTTGGCGTTCTTTCTTTGGTATACCCGCGATTTCCATTGGAAAACTTATATTTTCTGCAACTGTTCTTGACCACAGTAAGTTAAAATGTTGAAAGATCATAGATACTTTCTGACGTTTTTTTCGAAGATCACCTTTGGACATTTTACTGATGTCATCTCCACTGACAATCACATCACCTTCAGTTACATCTTCAAGTCCATTTAATAATCTGATCAGGGTGGATTTACCTGCACCTGAGTAGCCAATTATCCCAAATATCTCACCGTGTTTAATCGATAGATCAACTTGGTCAACTGCTGTTATATTTTGTTTCTTAGTTTTAAATATCTTAGAAACACTTTTTATATCAATCATGATACATTTCCCTTTCTCATCGAAGAAAAATAAAAAGGCCTACTCATAGTATATGAGTAGGCCTTTGAACTTCATTATGCCTCTCATCTTTAGGATTTGTTCCTGTGATTTAGCACCTTGTCATTAAGACGGTTGCCGTGGCTTCTTAGGGCACTTCCCTCCACCACTCTTGATAAGAGTTCTATTCGATTGAGATTTATAATATCAGACTATTCTCTACTAGTCAACCAGGAATTCATCTAATACTTCACTTAAATATGGTACTGAGTGAAAAGCATAGAGTTCTTTCACAAGTTGGCCATTTTTAAATAACAGTAAGGCTGGTGCTGAACGTATGTGGTATTTATCTATTAAGTCTTTATGATAGTTCAAGTTAATTCTCTCATATGATATCTGCTTCATCTCAGAAACGACTTTCAACATCGATTCTGAAATTTCACATGTTTTACACATCGTCGCATATCCAAAGATAATATAACTTTCCTTATCCTGTGTATTCTTTAATAAATCTGCCGTTGAAATTGTTTCCTTCACGATAAAACTTACCTTTCATTATTAACGCATTATCTACGTAAAAACCGTGTCTTAAGAGGAGGTTAGCTAGATAGTCATGCGGGCAACGACCGACTTCTCCAAATTTTGGATCAATGTAAATATGCGTGCTCTCACTTAAATGTTTTTTAAACCATTGACGAATTTTTCTTCCTTCTTTATCCGCATCGGATAATATAAAAATTTGCGAATCACCTAGCTGTTCGATAATTTCATCTAATTTGGAAATACCCATTGTTCCGAAAGTGCAAATAATTTGTGCCGGTTCTACTAACACTTCTTCTAAGCGACGTTTATCAGTCTTGCCTTCAACAATGAGTACCTTATCAGAAAGATTCATTCGTATCACCCTTAGTTTAATTTTATACAAATTCACCAGAAGTAATAAATATTTAGTTTTAAAAAACTCCGGACAAATGTCCAGAGTTTAAAATTAGCCCTCGATAACTGCTTGGTAACCAGCAGCATCAAGAAGATTATCAAGTTCGCTTTCATCTGAAAGTTCAACTTTCAGCATCCAAGCGCCTTCATATGGATTTTCATTTACAAGTTCAGGACTATCTTCAAGCTCTTCGTTAATAGCAACGATTGAACCTGAAACTGGAGCGATTAATTCAGAAACAGTCTTAACTGATTCAACGCTACCGAATGATTCACCTGTTGATACGTCGTCGCCTTCCTCTGGAAGTTCAACAAATACAATATCACCAAGTTCAGATTGTGCAAAATCAGTAATACCGATAGTTACAGTATTTCCTTCAACCTTTACCCATTCGTGGTCCTCACTGTATTTTAGATCTTGTGGTAATGACACGCTAAAACCTCCCTTTTAACTTATCATATATATTGTTGCATATTTATCATACTACAGGCAAGAAGATTAATTCAATAAAGCTTGCTCATAATTTTCTTCTTTAAACCCTAAAAGCACCTGATCATCTAAAACAACCATTGGTCGCTTGATTAACATGCCGTCACTTGCAAGTAATTCAAACTTTTCATCATCTGAAAGTTCAGGTAAGCGTTCTTTTAAACCAAGTTCTTTAAACTTGCCACCTCTTTTATTAAAGAAATCATCTACGTTATATGAAGAACGGTCCACAATACCTTTAAGCGTATCGATTGACGGTACATTTTTGACCATATCTATGGCAGTGAATTCTAAGTTATTATCCTCTAAAAATTTCTTCCCCTTACGGCAAGTTGTACATTTTGAATACTCGTAAAAAGTTATCATTATATCCTCCTAAAATAGAAAATCATCTTACATTAATTCTACCTTAGAAATTATATTTTATACACTCAAATCACAAAATAAACCCAAAACCTTTGGGGGAGGTTTTGGGCCAGGGGTTAGGATTTAAGAAGTGTGTGTTATCTTCTAACCTCACTCTAACACCTAAATATTATTAGAACGTAAAGTCTGTGTAAAAATTATCATAAAGTCGTTAATGTTTTCCTTAGTTCACTTATATGAATTTGTCCAGGCGCCGCATCTCGGCTGATGTAACCATAAGTAAATAATGGGGCATAGTCGCCTGTTAACACGCGTGTACGCTTACCTAACTCACCCATAGAGATTCCGATGACCTTGTGCCCATATTGAGCCTTAGCAGTTTTTAGAACATCTATAACTGTGTCGACATCCTCACTGTTTGTAGGGTACAGGGCAAACTTAAACACATCACCTTCTACTTGATTCATCTGACTAAGTAAATCCATGAGTGCACCGTGATCAAGTGTTTCTTTAAAGTTATGATAGCTCAGTAGCGTTTTAATTTGATGCATCTTTGCGGTCTCAATAATTTCCTGCACAATTTTTTTACCGACTGACATTTCAATATCTATATAATCAATATCCATAGACTTACAAATCTCTAGTAGAAGTGCTTGGTATTCAACCGTAGTTTTTGAGCCCTTGCCCCCTTCTCTAGAAGTTCTATAGGTGTAGATAATTTCTTTATCGAGAGCTTTAAATCTGTCTATGATTCGTCTGACAATCGATGCATGATCCTGGCGATTTAAAGCATCAAACACATCCCCTCGTATTTCGACTATATCAAAATCAGTTATGTGCCTTTCTGCAGCTTCAATCTCTTCATTAATTGCATCAGAGTTATACCCTGAAAAAGTGACGACAATCTTAGTAGTATTCATTATTTTGCCCCTTGAATTTTGTTCTATAAAAAGTTTTTAAGTATCACGTTGTATTGTACTATAATTAGTATTGGTATGCAGTGATGATTTTTAATACTCATATGAATAAGATCAGGAGGACTTAGTAAATTGAAGAAAACAATATTATACACGAGCTTAGCCGCTGCCCTTCTCTTAGCTAGCTGCAGTAGCGAAGAAGAATCAGAAACTGTACAAATAGAAGAAGAATCCTCAATCGTAGATGATACAGAAGAAGATGTCGAAGATAATATCGATAGTGACCCAATAGAAGAAGAAAGTGATGCTAGTACAGACCATTTAACAGTTGGTGAATCTGCAAGGATTGATGACATCACACTCACCATTGATGATGCATATTTAACCGATGAGAGAAATGAAACGAACCTCATTGATGTAAGTGGTGTACTTATTCTAGAAGTTACATATGAAAACAACACAGAAGAAACCTTTCCGACAGGTCGAGATATTGTCGTTGAGTCAGAAGGAGAATTAATGCGAAGCTATAAGCTGGAAGACTTACTATTAGAAGATTTACCACCAGGTGAAAGTATTAGTGGTCGTATGGCCTACGGATTGGTCAATGAACCCGAAACCCTCACTGCGACATTTCAGCCATTACTAAATGAGTCAGAAGAAGAAGCTGTCTTTGAAATTGATATTTCTGATGAACAATAGGAGAGGATTTCATTGTTTCGGTGATAAGTGAGACTGTTTCAGGCAACTTATCACCACTTTGGCATGTTTCGGTGATAAGTGATCCTATTTCGAGCAACTTATCACCACTTCATAAACCAAAAATGCACCCTGTACAAGTACAGAGTGCATGCTTTTTATATTCTATTCTACAACCTCTACTGATAAATCTACATCGATATTACCACGTGTTGCTTTAGAGTATGGGCAGAAATCATGTGCTTGTTCTAAATATTTCTCAGCGTCTTCTTGAGACATATTTTTAACTTTTGCATTGATTGCAACGCTAAGTTTAACACCTTCACCGTCTTCTTCTAAACGTACTGTTAGATCGACTTCTGGCTCAGCGTCACGAACGCCACCTTTTTTAATCATTAAATCAAATGCTCCGTTGAAGCATGATGCGTAACCTGCAGCAAATAATTGTTCAGGGTTTACACCTTCTCCTCCTTGATCTGGTGGGATAACCGGTGAATCAATTGCCTTGTCTGATGTTGTTACGTGTCCTTTACGTCCACCAGTATTAACAGCACTAACTTCATATTTCACAGCCATTATATAGCCTCCTAAAAATATATTTACTTACAAAAATGAAGCCGTATTAACAACAGCTCCATTAATATATCTACTTATTTTTTGAACTTGTCTGATAGTTTGTCAATTGCATCGTTAGCTTTGTCACTAGCGTCTTCAACATATTCTTTCGCTTTACCAGCAAGCTTATCGTCTTTACCTTCTTTTTCTAATTCTTTGTCTCCAGTAGCGTTACCAACAGTTTCTTTAACGTTACCTTTAGCTTGTTCTAATTTGCTGTCTTTTTCCTCTGCCATGAAAAACACTCCTTAAATAATTAATTAGTATTATTCGTACAGTACTAAGTATTCCCGAATCATAATTTATTAAACATAATAATTTAAAAAAATTTTAAACCAAGATGTTGCCAATAAATATAATAAGTCACAATCATTAGCACTACGTATATCGGCATGAGTATCATACTTAATTTGAACAAATCTTTGCTAGTAAAACTATCTTTTGCTCCCTCATAAAATATGAGGAGCGCTTTTGAACTTACAGGTAAAGTGACACAGAAATTGATGCCAATTAAACTGATAAACACCATAGCAACTGGATTAACATTAAATGTTTCTGCAATGATGAGTAAGACCGGTATCAGTACAGCTGCTCTCGTCGTATGGCTTGGTATTAATAAGTGAGAAGTCACACTAATCAACACCACAAATACGAGTATTAAAAATACATTCATATTATCAAACTGATTGAAACCTGCTAAGAGCACATCTTGAAAGTAAGTCGTCACTCCATATTCGACCAAGAGACTACCTAAGGTTGTCGCACCTGCAACGAAAAATATTAGACTCCATGAAACTGAGCTAAGTCCTTTTTTCCAGGTGATTAAGTTTAATTGAGGGAGCATCATGATCAAACTCATTAACATGGTAACATAAGCAATATCAAAACCATGTAGTGGCTCAAATAGCCATAAAAGTATAGTGACGACAACTAAACAAAAAATAATTTTTTCTTTTGTTGTAAATGGCATTTTCTCAACATCTTTTGCTTTTATCGTGTAGTTAAAGTCCTTAAAATATAACCACTTAATAATGACATAAGTAATATATGAAATAATTAGTCCAAACGGTAAGGCATATACAAGAAATTCAATATAAGTAATTGACTCATCAGTCTGGCCTTGTAGGATACTGATACCAACTAAATGACTACCCGCACCAAGTAAAGTCGTATTCGCTGCCATGATAATCAGCACCGGAATCGCTAAACTAAAAAATTTCTGATGCTGATTAAAACGGTCCGTTAATATTTCATAGAGTGGTAGCATCACTGATGCTCTCGCAGATGTTGACGGTACAATGACAGATAAAATCATTATCACAATAAAAGTAAAGAAAGTGACCCTACCCTTTGTCGTGCAATTATTGATCACCCATTGGCTCAGTCGATCAATCAAGCCGCTTTCATATAGTACCCCCGCGATAATAAATGCACCAATCATCAGCCATACCACATCATGAGTAAAAGCGTTAAACATAATGTTCTCAGGTAAGCCAAGTAAAACACCAAGTACTAAGACGAGCCAGGCTGCGAGTCCTGCTGGTAGTTTAGTAAATATAAATAAACCAAGGGCTAAGACAAAAATTATAAGGCTGAGTTTTCCCAGATAATCAAGCTCCGGAATGGTACTTACTAAGAGTGTAAAAGCGATAAATATTCCGATACCAATTTTAGACTTTAAGTTCATTATCTTCACGCTCACTTTGAGCTAATTCCATACCGATGAAAATGCTGCGCATTGTATTATCCACTGCTTTAGTCAACCATTTAGACGCATCTTCCATTGATTTTTCTAAGGTCGCTGGTTCTGGAATAATGCTCGTATATGTGTCGATTCCACTATCATAATTTAAACTTGCCTTCTTACCGATTGTTCCCGCAAAAGCGATAACTGGCTTATCAAACTGCTTGGCAATGCGTGCAACTTCAGACGGGATCTTATCATTGGGGGTTTGGAAATCAATGCAACCTTCAGCTGTAATGACTAGGTCCGCTTCCTTAATTGCATCGGAAATTTCTATATAATTTTGGATAATTTCAAATCTTGGATGTAAGACCGCACCTAAGAATCCAACAAGTCCTGCACCTAAGCCACCAGAAGCACCTCCACCATTTATATTAGAAAGGTCATCCCCTGTCACTGTCTTAATCAAACTAGCTAAATGGTCGAAGTTCTTAGACAAGCGTTCAACTTCTTTTTTAGTCGCACCTTTTTGTGGGCCAAATACTTTTGCAACACCTTTTTCACCACAAAGCACGTTCTTCCAATTCACCGCAACATCAATATCCACTCTAGCAATACGTGGATCAATGTATGACAGATCTATACTGTCTATTTTGTGGATCTCTCCCCCACCCTTAATAGATAACACTTCATTATTTTTCGATAAAAACCGCACACCGACAGCTTGTGCCATACCAACACCACCATCAGATGTTCCAGAATCACCACAGCCAATCAAGATTCTTTCAGCTCCATTATCTAAAGCCTTGATGATCGTCTCACCCACCCCATAAGTTGTCGTCCAAAGTGGGTTGCGTTGTTCATGAGGTACATGTCTCAAGCCAGCAATTGCTGCCATTTCGATGACGGCTGTCGTCACACCATTATCTTTAAAGATGCCAAAATGTGAATTAATTTGTTCTCCTACAGGACCTGTCACTTTGGTTTTTATACATTTTCCTTTCTTTAATTTGATGATGGTCTCTACAAAACCTTCCCCACCATCGACCATTGGAATGACTGTAATATCATGGTCATTCCCTGACTTTTTAATTCCCTTCTTAATTGCTTTACCGACTTCCTCTGAACTTAAACTTTCCTTAAAACCTGAAGGTATAACAACCATTTTCATAATAATCTCCCCTTACGTTTTTTGTTAGTCTCCAAGCTACGCCTGGATACTTACGGTTTAATAAAGGGTTAATTAAAATATAATTAAAATACTCAAGTAAAAAAACCTGCGCTTGAATTTAAAAATTCAAACACAGGTCTTAAAAGGTTTAGCCTATCGTAGTAACTTTACCATTCGCCAAAGCTTTAATTGACCAAAGGTAGAATCTTCAACGACCCTAAAACCTAACTTTTCATATAATTTTTTAGCATTCTTATTGTCCTTATCGACAGTGAGAGAGATTTTATCGAAACCGTTAAACCGCGCTTCGTTCTCAGCTTTTTTAATCAGTGCTGAAGCAATACCCATACCCTGATAGTCAGGCATAGTTGCCAGTAAACTGATGTGATACTCTCCTGATTTTGACTCTTTAAATGCCATCAGTGAAATTAGGTCTTTAAAGTTATTAAAAACCAAGCTGAACATCTTAGACTTCTTCATTTTTACTAATTGCTTAACGGTTTCTAGAGTTGTCACCTTCATATCTTGATGAGACATACAAGTCACTAGACCGGCATGCTGACCGTCTACAGTCGCTACAAAGGACTTATCATGACTAAAGCGATTCCCTTTATTTTCAAAGAGCAATTGCAACTCTTTAACCACCTTATCTTTAGAATCTGACCCTAACATTATATGACTCATTTCAGCCATTGCTAGGTAGTTCAGAATCCCGCCGTTGACATGATTACTTCTTGCTTTTTCTATATTAAAATTACTCATTTTTACACCTCATTTTTCATTGTTACTTTTAGATAAGCAACAATATAATAAAAATATCATAAGTTTATATAAATTAAGAATGATTACTCTAGATTAAGGGAATATATTTATGTAAAGGAGATATTATGATTAATAATTTATTTGGTAAATGGGACATTATTGCAACGACTTTTAGTATGTGGACAGATGGTAAAAGAGAACAGCCTTCAATAACTTATACAAAGTTAAGTGATTCACCATTAACCGTAAACAATCAGGTTAGATTTCTAAAAGATGGTAAAGAAAAAAGTATTGAAGGCATAGAGAAATATAAGGACGCCCAGTTTATATGGAGAGGTAAAGGCCTACTTAAACTTTTCAAAAGCACTTGGCATATCGTCCATTTAGACTCTGATATTCTGATTATTAAGTTCGGTTCCACCCTAGTTACGGATGCAGGTTTAGATATTTTAATTAGAGATAAAAACCAAACTCAAAAACTTAAAGAAAAGATAATACAATCCTATACTGACTATAAGCTGACCAATGAAGACCTAGAACAATTAGAATGGTTGGTATAAGAAATAATTGGTCACATATAATAAGAAACCCCGTAGCCACAAGGCTTACGGGGTTTAAAATATGGAGACGGCGGGAGTCGAACCCGCGTCCAGAGACTTCGCAACATCTCTTTCTACGTGTGTAGTTCATTTTTAATTTTCGCATGGGTGATGGTAATGAACCCACCTCAGCCCATGCTAGTCCGATTCGTCTCTTCCATTAGTCTTCTGACTGCAGACTAAATGGCGTATCCTATTATAGTTGAATCATCGTCACGGGCCATAGGAAAGCTCATGGGATGATGCAGGCTGACTAGGCAGCTACTGCGAAATTGTTTTGTTTGCCAGTTATTATAAACTGAGTATCGTTGATGACGAAGCCGAAACCTCCGACACGCTTAAGATGCCCAAACAGCCCCTGTCGAATCCGGAACGTCCCCGGATTATAATCGGCTATCTTTTTACCGAGCGTCAACTATTATAACATGATAAAAATATACTTACAAATTATTGATTGTACGCCTTGATGGCACGATCAATATCTCTCTTCATTTGTTTCTTCTTAAGGTCTTCACGCTTATCGTATTTTTTCTTACCACTCGCAATACCTAAAAGCATTTTACATACACCATTTTTAATATATAACTTTAAGGGGATAAGCGCATTTCCTGGCTGTTCAATATGCCCTCTTAGTTTGTTAATTTCTTTACGATGTAAGAGCAGCTTTCTATGTCTGAGTGGATCATGGTTAAAACGATTCCCTTCTTCATAAGGGGCAATATGCATGTTATAAACATACATTTCCCCTCTATGAATACGAGCAAAGGAATCTTTTAAGTTCGCTGACCCTCGGCGAATGGATTTAATCTCAGTACCTTGTAATACCATACCAACTTCAATCGTATCTTCGATTGAGTAGTCATGACTGGCTTTTCGGTTTTGTGCCAGTGGTTTAGTCTTATGCTTATCTTTACTCATCAGCCTCTACTTCTTTCCTTTACCTTTTTTAGGGGCACCTTTATAGAATGGCTTCTTGCCTGAAGCATTTCTTTTGCCTCCACCTTTCTTAAAGGCCCCTTTCTTTTCTCTAGATCTTGATTTCTCTTTCTTATTGCCTTTGATTTCAACCGGACGACTTCTCTTTTCTCTCGGCTTTCTATCCGGCATACCAACGACTTTAAAGTCAATTAAGCGTTCATCTAGGTTCACACCTAACACTTCAATTTCAACCTTGTCACCTATACGGAACATGGTACCTGTCCGTTCACCAATCATCGCCATTGCTCTCTCGTTGAAGTTATAATGGTCATCTGTCATGTGAGACACATGAACAAGTCCTTCGATTGTATTCGGTAGCTCAACAAACATACCGAAGTTCATCACACCAGCAACGACACCTTCGAATGTCTCGCCGACATGTTTCATCATATATTCTGCTTTTTTCAGATCATCCGTGTCGCGCTCAGCATCTTGGGCGCGTCGCTCACGTTCTGAAGTATGCTTAGCAATATCTGGCAAGATACTCTTATTATGACGAATAGTTTTAGCGTCTGTCTTTTTATTAATTAAATATTGACGGATCAGACGGTGCACAATTAAGTCTGGGTAACGGCGAATCGGTGAAGTAAAGTGCGTATAAAACTCAGTCGATAATCCGAAGTGTCCAAGGGATTCTTCTGAGTACTTAGCCTGTTGCATGGAACGTAACATAAGCGTACTAATGACCATTTCCTCAGGACGTCCTTTAACTTCTTCAATAATCTCTTGAAGGGCATGCGGATGAATTTGATTGCCTTTACCTTTAACCATCACTCCAAAGCCTGTTAAGAAATCAAAGAACTTATTAAGTTTCTCTTCTTTTGGTTCTTCGTGAATACGGTATAAGAAAGGAACATCCATCCAGTGGAAGTGTTCAGCCACTGCTTCGTTCGCTGCAAGCATGAACTCTTCAATCATCTTCTCACCAGTACCACGATTTCTTAAAACGATATCTTCAGGTGTGCCGTCGTCTCCGACAACTACAGCCGCTTCATCAAAGTCAAAATCGATCGCACCACGTTGGTCTCTTTTACGGCGGAGCGCTTGAGCTAAATCTTCAGCTTGTAGGAGGTGTGGATATACTTCCTTGAACTCTTCAATAACGGCTTTGTCTTCATCTTCAAGCATTAAATTAACATTGCGATATGTCATGCGATAATTAGAGTTAATGACACTTTCAAAAATCTCATGATTCACTGCCTTACCACCCGGCGTAAATTCGATACGACAGCTCAAAGTCAGACGGTCGACATTCGGGTTTAGTGAGCAAATTCCATTTGATAGGCGGTGTGGAATCATCGGAATGACTCGGTCGACCAAGTACACACTTGTCCCTCTATCGTACGCTTCTTTGTCAATCGGTGAATTCTCTGTTACGTAATGACTAACATCTGCGATACTGACTGTTAATTCCATATTGCCATTTTCAAGTTTTTTTACACTGACAGCGTCATCAAGGTCTTTCGCATCTGCGCCATCGATTGTAATGGTAAATTCATCTCTCAAATCAACACGATCTTTTGTTTCGGCTTGGTCGATGACTTCAGGTACAGACTCCGCTTGTCTTAAGACCTCATCTGAGAAGTCAATGTCAATGCCATGTTGGAAAATAATTGATAAGATATCGACACCCGGGTCATTTTTATGACCGAGAATCTGTATGACATGTCCTTCAGGATTATCACCATCTCCCTCAGGGAATTTTGTGATTTCTACAAGTACCTTATGGCCATCAATCGCACCTAAATTATGATCTTTAGGTATAAAAATGTCGGTTTTAAAAGTTTTGGAATCAGGTACGACAAAACCGAAGTGCTTGCTCGCATTATATTCTCCGACGAGCTTGGTCACACCACGCTCGATAATTGAAATTACTTTTCCCTCAGCATTGTCACCCCGAGAATTTTCTTCCACTTCAATCAACACAGTATCACCATCAAGGGCACCGTTAACCGCAGTAGGCGGAATGAAGATATCTTCGACATCCTCTTCTTCAGGTCTTAAGAAGCCAAAACCTCTCTTATGCATCGATAAAGTCCCTTTAATTCTGTTGGAGTCGGGAACTTTCATATACTTATCTTTTTTTGTGCGATACAGTTTACCGGATTCTTCAAGAGAGACCAAAGCTTTCACCATATCTTTAAAATCATCCGACTCATCTGCCTCTAAAGTCATTTTAAAATCATCAGTTGTCATCGGTTTATATTCGTCACTGTTGACGAGTGATAATATTTCTTCTTTATAGTCTCTCATCGTAATCCTCCGTATCATTTATAGGTGAGCAAGTTTTCTCCCACCGTAAATTTATATATATCTTCAAATAATTCTTCCTTTGATTTGTCTATTGTTAATACGTGTCCACCATCCGGATACCATTTTATTTCCTTATCATCTGTTGAGATACTATCAAAAATAACATTGGCGCTCTCAGAATTAATCACTTCATCCTTTTCACCTTGAGCGACAAATGTAGGAATCATGACATCCTCTAAGTTCCCTTTTACCATCTGAATAAACGTTCTGATGTCTTCAAAAGTAGATGTCATCTCTAACTGTTCTAATTCTGACTCAATTTCCTCAGGCGATTTATTTTCAAACATTTTTAAATATTTTTCAGCATAGGCTTTAAATTGACTATACAAGGTCTCAGATTCCTTTAAATACATCGGGCTACAAATTGTCGATATCCCAACTAAGTCACGGTCACTAGAAAGATTCAGCGCCATTACACCACCGATTGATACACCTGCTGCAAAAATATCTTCATAACCTTCTGATTTTAGAAAATCATAAGCATCCACTACTTGTTTATACCAAACATACGGTGATGATTCGGTAATCTTCTTAGGATGTTCGGCATGGCCTTCGTAGTTTATTGAGTAGGATGTCATACCCTTTTTCTGAAGGTATCTGCCAAGCTGTCTAACATCTGATGTGTTACCCGTAAAACCATGTAAGAGTAACACTGCTGATTTGCCACTATCTTCTTTAAAATAGAATGTTTCTGGTAATTTGAAATTCATGAGGTCACCTCTATATTCATCTTACTTACATTGTACGCTAAATTGAGTGGATTCTAAAGATTCATGCAGAAATAAAAAATCCCGTATCCGGCTAAAGTCGGATACGGGTGTCGTATTTATCCAATGTAAGTCAACAATAACATGATCATAAAGAACAAAATAGCTAAGATTACAGTAGCTCTGTGTAAAATGAGATCCATACCACGAGCTTTTTGTTTACCAAAAACTTGTTCAGCTCCACCACTAACTGCTCCAGAAAGTCCGGCACTCTTACCCGATTGTAGGAGAACAGTTGCGATTAAAGATATACATACTACGATTAAAAGAACGATGAGTAGAGTCTGCATGAAGTACCCCTCCGATTTATATTAACAGTATAAATAATACCAAAATTACACTCTATCCGCAATGTAAATTGGTGTTTTGTAATCTACTTGTCACATTAAAAATTGTCGTGGTTTTGAAGCAATTTTTAAATTTTTGTCATTTGGAGATAATTTACCTGCATTATATATTTGTGGTATGAGAAAACAACCTATTAAACTTCATCAAATGCAGGTTTTACGCCGCCGTGCCGCACTCAGTGAACAAGAGGAAAAAGAATTTGAAAAGCTACAGAGAGGCTACATAGGAGAATTATCTTTCGATAAACTTCTCGACGCTCACTTGAGTGGCTTAAATGTTTATCATGTGAAAGATTATCGTTTCAAGGTGGATGGTTCAGAAGTGCAGATTGATAACCTACTTATTTCTGGAGACCAGGCTTATACCTTTGAAGTAAAGAATTATAATTTCGACTTAGTTTACTGCAACAAAGCTTGGCACTTTGTAAATGGGGAGGAATTTAAAGATTTAAGTATGCAAGTGAACAGGCAACGGCTTTTATTACAACAACTACTTAAGAAAGGCAGTTTCTACAGCGCTTCAAATAATGTGATGTCTCATTTGGTATTCGTAAATCCTAAGCAAACGATTTATAATATGCCAAACTTAGAAAATTTAATCGTCCCATCCAATGTAGATAAGCGCCTATCTAAAATCTGTAAGTCCAATTATTATGATCAGTCAGCGCTCTATAAATTTTTAGAGAGTCAGCGTTTAGTTAAATCAATTTACGATATTCCAGTAGATATTAAATTTGAAACATTACGTCCCGGAACCTACTGTTATCAATGTAATTCCACTTCCACTCTCGATAAAATCCACAGAAATTTGTATAAATGCAAGAATTGCAAAATTGACTATAATATACTACAAATTTTGCAAAACCTACAAACTGAAATTTCTGCCTTAAATGACAGTTGGAAGATTACGCCAACGATGTTATTTAAGTTGAGTGGCGGCATGGTGAGTAGGGCTGTGATTTTTAATTATGTGAAGGAAGGAAAGATCAAGATGTAGTTTTTTCGTGATTATTATAGTCTTGAGGGCTTTTCTTAGGCTGTGTGTCCATAAGTCATTAATTCCATGATGACTTATCGATTTTTTATGTTCTTTTGTCCATTCGACACCTTTTTCAACACGACTTATAGATTTTTTAAGCACTTTTGTCCATTCGACACCTTTTTCTACACGACTTATAGATTTTTTAAGCACTTTTGTCTATTCGACACCATTTTCAACACGACTTATAGATTTTTTAAGCACTTTTGTCTATTCGACACCATTTTCATCGTGACTTATAGATTTTCCATGCCTTCCTCCGCGACTCACCTCACCTCACACCACAAAAACCTCCCCTCGCCAAAAGCGAGGGGAGGTCATAAATTTTAGAGCCTTAGATATTCAAGTTATAGAAAGAGTCTAGGCCTTTGTATGTTGCTGTTTCAAAGAGTTCATCTTCAATACGTAATAGCTGGTTGTATTTCGCAACGCGGTCAGTACGGGATGGCGCACCTGTTTTAATTTGACCCGCGTTTGTAGCAACAGCGATATCTGCAATCGTCGTGTCTTCTGTTTCGCCTGAGCGGTGTGAGATGACTGCAGTGTAGCCTGCGCGTTGGGCTGTTTCAATTGCTTCAAATGTCTCTGTTAAAGTACCAATTTGGTTGACTTTAACTAAGATTGAGTTGGCAACACCTTGCTCGATTCCTTCGACAAGTTTTTCAGTGTTTGTAACAAATAGGTCATCACCGACCAACTGAACTGTGTCACCGATCTTATCTGTTAATAATTTAGTGCCTGCCCAGTCATTTTCATCTAAGCCATCTTCAATTGAGATGATTGGATATTTGTCGACCATTGCACTATACCATTCTACGAGTTCTTCGGAAGAATATGTTTTCCCTTCTCCTTTAAGTTCGTAGGCACCAGTTTCTTTGTTGAAGAACTCACTTGAAGCAGCATCCATTGCTAAAACTATATCAACACCTAATTCGTAGCCTGCAGCATTAACTGCTTCTCCGATCACTTCGAATGCTTCTTCATTTGATTTAAGGTTAGGTGCGAAACCACCTTCGTCACCTACAGTTGTGCTATATCCTTTGCCAGATAAAACTTTCGCCAAGTGATGGAACACTTCTGTCCCCATGCGGAGACCTTCTTTAAATGAAGTTGCTCCAACTGGCATAATCATAAACTCTTGGATATCGATATTGTTATCAGCATGTTCCCCACCGTTGATAATATTCATCATCGGTACAGGTAACTGTACTGCATTGAAGCCACCTAAGTATTTATAAAGCGGCTGACCTAATAGGTCTGCTGCAGCTTTAGCAACGGCAATCGAAACACCTAAAATCGCATTGGCTCCAAGTTTAGCTTTATTTTTAGTCCCATCAAGCTGGATGAGCATTTTATCGATAGAGACTTGTTCTAAAACTGAAAAGTCGCCTTCGATTAACTCAGGCGCAATAATTCCGTTAACATTCTCAACTGCTTCTTCTACACCTTTACCTAAGAAGCGTGATGAATCACCATCACGAAGTTCAACAGCTTCGTATTCTCCAGTAGACGCACCTGAAGGCACTAGTGCTCGGCCAAAGGCGCCGCTCTCAGTCAGTACTTCAACTTCGATTGTTGGGTTTCCTCTAGAGTCTAAAACTTCACGTGCATAAACATCTGTAATTAATGGCATGTCATCCTACTCCTTTGTGTTTTTAGTTCGAGTTTATTATAACTTATTTTACGATAAAAGGCTCTCACCAGTCATATCTTTCGGTTGTTCTAAGTCTAACAAATCTAATAAGGTTGGTGCTAAATCAGCTAAACGTCCTCCCTCACGTAAATTTTGATTTGTGTCTGTAACAATAACAGGCACTGGATTCGTAGTGTGTGCAGTCATCGGCTCACCTGACATTGTTAACACTTCGTCTGAGTTACCATGATCAGCTGTAATGATTGCACGCCCTCCGAGTTCTAAAACTTTGTCGACGACTTGACCGAGACACTTATCCACTGCTTCTAAGGCATCGATTGTTGGCTGTAACATGCCACTATGTCCGACCATATCAGGGTTTGCAAAGTTTAAAATCACTAGATTTAAGTCTTCTGTGTCTAAGGCTTGAATGAGTTGATCCGTGACTTCATACGCACTCATTTCAGGCTGTAAATCATAAGTTGCAACCTTTGGTGAATCAACAAGAATACGAGATTCGCCTTCAAAGACAGCCTGACGACCCCCATTCATAAAGTAGGTCACATGCGGATATTTTTCAGTTTCAGCGATTCTCAATTGCTTTAACCCATTGTTTTGAATGACTTCACCAATCGTGTTCACTAGATCATCTTTTTCAAATACTACATTGCTCTCTACTGCTGGACTATATTCAGTAAAAGTTGAAACATTTAAGTTTTCAATATCTTTTAGACTGTCTATATGATTAAAGCTAGGATTCGTCAAAGCTTCACTGAGTTGAGCAGCTCTATCTGGTCTAAAGTTGATGAAGATCACAGCATCATTGTCGTCAATTTTAGCGCCATGACCCACCGTAAATGGTTGGACAAATTCATCAAAAATCTCAGCTTCATACGACGCCCTAACACCCGCTTCTGCTGTATCAAAATGCGGTGCATCCCCGTGAACAAGTGTGTCGTAAGCAAGTTTCACACGGTCCCAGCGCTTATCTCTATCCATGGCATAATAACGACCACTAATGCTTGCAAACTCACCGACGCCAACTTCAGCCATAACCTTTTCAGTTTCTGAAATATAAGTCAGTGCCGAACTTTTAGCAACGTCACGACCATCTAAAAATCCATGAACTAGGACATCTTCTAAATTGTGTGCCTTAGCCATTCTAAGTATTTCAAACATGTGGCTATGGTGTGAGTGGACCCCTCCGTCACTTAAAAGTCCCATGATGTGCAGCTTACTCCCCTTATTTTTAGCGTGTTTAAGTGCATCTAAAAGGACTTTGTTTTGGCTGAATTCTCCTGTTTCAATCGCTTTGTTGATACGGGTCAAACTCTGATAAACGATACGCCCAGCACCAATGTTTAGATGCCCGACCTCAGAGTTACCCATCTGTCCATCAGGTAAACCGACATCTAAACCACTCGCCTTTAAAAGCGAGTGGGGGTATTGATTTTTATAGCGGTCAAAGTTTGGCATGTGTGCTTGTTTTACTGCGTTTCCATATGATTCAGTACGTTCAGCAAAACCATCAAGTATAATTAATGCGGCAAGTTTAGTCATGACTTGATCCATTCAATAAAGCAACAAAATCATTTACTTTTAAAGATGCACCGCCCACTAATGCACCGTCTACATGCGTTTGACGCATCAAGTCTTCAATTGTTGCTGGTTTAACAGAACCACCGTAAAGTATTCTCACTTCTTGTGCAGTTTTTGAATCATATAGGTTCTCTATAGTGTTTCTAATCACTTCGCACATTTGATTCGCATCATCACTCGACGCACTTTGACCCGTACCAATTGCCCAGATTGGTTCATAGGCGATGACAACCTGAGCGACTTGGTCACGACTAATACCTTCAAATCCCTTAGTCACTTGTTGCCTCACCTTGTCTTCCGCTTGACCTTCATTTCGTTCTTCTTGTGTTTCACCAACACAAGTAATCGGGAACATTCCTGCCTCTAAGACAGCATGATTCTTCTTATTGACATCTTCATCTGTTTCAAAGAATAATTGTCGACGCTCTGAGTGACCAGTAATCACGTAAGTCAATCCTAGATTGCTTAACATGCTTGCTGAAATTTCACCCGTGTAGGCACCGTTTTCTTCGAAATAGACATTCTGTGCACCGACTTTAATGTCTGTATCCTGTGTTTTATTTACTAAAACCGTCAAATCGATAAAGGGCGCACACAGCGCCGCTTCTACGCTCTTAGGTAGAGTTTTTTCTTTAGTTAATTCATCCATAAAAGCTTCTGTTTCACGGACGTTCATATTCATCTTCCAATTACCAGCAATTAATGGCGTACGCATAAGCTAGTCCTCCTCAACATTGTCTATAGCTTTTAAGCCTGGTAGTTCCTTACCTTCTAAATATTCAAGTGATGCCCCGCCACCTGTGGAGATATGACTGAATTTATCCTCAAAGCCGAGTTGTTGTGCAGCACTTGCAGAGTCGCCACCACCGATGATTGTAATTGCTCCATCTAAATCTGCAATCGCTTGGCATACTCCACTTGTACCTTTGGCAAAGTTAGACATTTCAAAGACACCCATTGGGCCGTTCCATACAACCGTCTTCGCTCCGTTTAAAGCATCTTTATACAGTTCGATTGTTTTTTCTCCTATGTCTAGTGCCATCATGTCATCAGGAATATTATCAACATCTACCGTTTTAAATTCAGTGTCATTAGAAAATTCCTTCGCAACAACAACATCCACCGGAAGAATTAACCGACCTTCTGCTTGCTCAAGTAAGTCTTCTGCAATCTTGATATTATCTTCTTCTATTAATGAGGTACCGATTGAATGACCTGCAGCTTTAAGAAAAGTATTCGCCATTCCTCCACCGATTAACACCTTATCTGCTTTAGATAGAAGATTCTCAATGACGCTAATTTTGTCAGATACTTTCGCACCACCTAAAATTGCTACGAAAGGTGTTTTTGGTTCGTCGACAGCATTACCTATAAACTCAATTTCTTTTTTCATCAAGAAGCCAGAAACGGTTGGTAAATGCTCACTAATGCCTACATTTGATGCATGTGAGCGGTGTGCAGTACCAAATGCATCATTTACAAATACATCTCCAAGCAATGCCCAGTACTTACCAAGCTCTGGATCGTTTTTACTTTCTTTGGAACCGTCTAAATCTTCATATCTTGTATTTTGAATAAGTAAAATTTCACCGTCAGGTAAACTGTTCACAGCTTCTTCTAAGTCCTCACCACGCGTCTTATCGCTGAATAATACTTCCTTGTCCATCAGCTCACTTAAGCGCTTCGCAACAGGTGCGAGTGTGTAAGTTTCTTTATCTTCTTGAGATTTCACACGTCCGAGGTGGGATAGTAGAATGACCTTACCACCTTTTGCTAGAACATAAGAGATAGTTTTAATCGCAGCCTTGATGCGGTTGTCATCTGTAATCTCACCATCTTTTAAGGGCACATTAAAATCTGCTCTAATTAAAACGTTTTTACCTTTTAATTCTACATCGTCAAGAGTCTTTTTCATGAATACGCCTCCAAGTATATATTCAATTTTATTATACATATCTCACTTAGTGATTTAAACTACAAAAGTAATTTTACATTGATGTAAACACATCCATAAAAAAACGGACACCCTTTATAAGGATCTCCGTTAGTATCAAATATTTATTTATGTTCACGTATATAATCGTAAATTGTCACAAAATCAAGTACGCCTTCTTGAATGACTTCATCACCATTCGATAATACAGGTATTCGTACCATGTATTCTTCTTGCAGTTCATTGTCTTCGTCGATGTTGACTTCAGTTAATTGAACAAGATCATTCCTTAGTTCAGATAAAGCCAGTCTGATTTGGAGTTTACCTTCATTACATAACGCACAATCGTTACGCATGTAATAAGTAAGATTAAGCATGGTCAAGCCTCTTTCTTCCACAAATTTTTTACTTCACGTTTAAGCGTCTGCATCAATGAATCAATCATTTCAGTGGAGATAATACCCATAGCAATCGCCATGGATACTAAGGCCACTTGGAAGCCGTAAGCTAGAGCCATATCGTATTGGGTCATAACGACACTACGCATGGCATTATATGCTGTACCACCAGGTACCAAAGGAATGATACCACAAGTTATAAATATGATGACTGGTGCCCGTAGTTTGCGACTGCTTAAGATAGAAACCGCAGTCAATACAATAGCCCCTAAAAAGGACGCGATTGGCGCTTCTGCACCGATTTCTGTTGCTATATAGTAAACAATCCAACCTAAGGCACCACTAATACCACCTGCGACAATTGTTCTTCTCGGTGCGTTAAACAGGACACCAAAACCCGCTGATGCAAAGAAACTTAAAATCAATTGGAAAAAATAAGTCATGATTCTCCCTCCTACATCAACATGAATATGAGACCTACACCTGCACCGATAGCAATCGCAGTTAAGGAAGCCTCAGCACCCTTCATAGTGCCGGCTAGCATGTGGCCACGAATCATTTCTCGAATCGCATTTGTGATTAAGACACCAGGCACTAAGGGCATGACTGCAGCGATAATAATTGTTTCGACATTGACACCTGGACCATAGTTTACATAAAGAACAGAAAATAAAGCAATAAAGAACGAAGCAAAGAATTCATTGAAAAACTTAATTTTGGTATAACGCTGAATACTTTCTGTAATTAAGACTCCTAACATGCCACCAAATGCTGCAATAGGAATGTCCACAATAGTGCCATTAAAAAGAAGTAAAAACATTGCTGATACAATACCACCTGCGATAATCACTAGCCATAGTGGAAACATCTTAGTTTCATGAATCGTTTCAATCGTCTCAATCGCCTCATCAATGGGTAATCCTTTAGTAATTTGTCTAGACAAATCATTAATATTAACGACTTTTTCTAAGTTGTTTGCACGCTCTTCGATACGAATCGTTTGAGAAAGTGCGTAATCATTCATTGATAGTATGATTACTGTTGTTGTCACGAACACTTGGACATTACCGATACCATAGTTGTTAGCCATACGTAGCATCGTATCTTCAATGCGGTAGGTCTCAGCGCCGCTCTCTAATAAGATCTTGCCACTATTTAAACAAACATAGAAGACTTTACGAACAAACTTATCATCTAAACTAACGTCAGGTTTATCGACTGTTTCAAGTGCTTCGACTGACAAATCACTCACCTCTTTTTAGCACCCCCGAGAAGAATTGAACTCCCATCTCAAGAACCGGAATCTTACGTGTTATCCATTACACCACGGGGGTAAAATATAAAAATAACAAAACTCATTATATCAAGAATGATAGGACTATTAAAGTCTTAAATATTGACTCTCTTGGGACGATAGTAATAAGATAAATGTCATATTGATTTAAAGGTTATTATCTTTGACCTTGTTTGACTAATGTGTTATAAATAAATAAGAGATTATGCTAGATCATTAATTTAGGAGGCAAAAAATATGAATTTAATACCTACAGTAATTGAACAAACTAACCGCGGTGAACGTGCATACGATATTTACTCAAGACTGTTGAAGGATAGAATCATCATGATTGGTAGTGCAATTGATGATAACGTTGCAAACTCTGTAGTCAGTCAGCTTCTATTCTTACAAGCTCAAGACTCTGAAAAAGATATCTATCTATATATTAACTCACCAGGTGGTAGTGTCACAGCTGGTATGGCAATCTATGATACGATTCAACACATCAAGCCTGATGTTCAAACAATTAGCTTAGGCCTTGCTGCTTCAATGGGATCATTCCTTTTAACAGCTGGTGCCAAAGGTAAACGCTATGCTTTACCAAATGCTGAGATAATGATTCACCAACCACTAGGTGGTGCTCAAGGTCAGGCGACTGAGATTGAGATCGCAGCTAAACATATCTTACAAACACGTGAAAAACTCAATAAAATCTTAGCTGAACGTACAGGTCAACCACTAGAGAAAATCGAGAAAGATACTGACCGTGATAACTTCATGACAGCTGAAGAAGCTAAAGAATATGGTCTAATCGACCACGTAATGGAACCAGAAAAATAATATATTATGAACGAAAAGCGTTTAGGTCACGTGACTTAAACGCTTTTTTTTATTATTATGAAATTAGAATAAACTCAGGAGGTTGTCTAGTGAATATACTTATTTCCGGTGGAACTGGTTTTATCGGCAGTCATCTTACTAATGTTTTAAAGAAAGATCGCCATCACGTCTATATTTTAAGTCGGCAGTCTAAATCAAGTGAACATCCCTACGTGCATTATATAAAGTACGATGAAGATAACTATAATGATCTATCTTGGACTAAAGAATTACCAGAAGAAATCGATTTAGTCTATAACTTCTCAGGCGCCTCGTTAAATAATAAATGGACAGATTATTATAAAGATTTAATATTATCGAGCCGTTTAAACATGACCAATATGCTCTATCAATGGCTTTTTGATTCTAAAATTAAACCGCTCGCCTTTGTTAATGCAAGTGCAATCGGTTACTATCCGACAAGTAAACTTGTTGAGTATGATGAGTACGACGTCTTGTCACCGAATGACTTCTTATCTACAGTGGTAAATAAGTGGGAAGGTGCTGCGAGACAAATTGAATCTTTAGGTATCCGAACTGTGTATACACGTTTCGGCTTAATCTTATCTCGTGAGGAAGGTGCCTTACCTATTCTCGAAAAATTATATAAGGCAAACTTAGGTGGAAATATTGCTTCTAGTCGTCAGTGGTACTCTTGGATTCACATTGACGATGTCATTAACGCCTTATATTTTGTTGGACTCAACCAAGATATAGATGGACCTGTAAATATTACAGCACCCGTCGCTGTGAGACAAAAGGAATTCTCTAAAGTACTCAGCGCCGTACTCGGCACACCAAATTTCTTTAAAACACCGAACTTCTTGTTAAACAGTTTGCTCGGTGAGCGCTCAATGTTAATTACTGAAGGTCAAAAAGTCCACCCAAGACGCTTGTTAAACAATGAGTTTAAATACTTGTACCCCACTCTAGACCAAGCTTTAGAACAAATTTATAGTAAATAAAAATTCCCCTGTTCGATAAGATTACATCGTACAGGGGTTTTAATTAAAATATTTTTTCTTCACCATTGCGGATTTTTTCAGCAATGTCGTCTAACTTTCTAAGTCGATGGTTCACACCTGATTTTGAAATCGGTCCAGTCGATACCGACTCACCGATTTCTTTTAAGGTCATGTCTTGATTATCCACTCGAATTCTAGCGACTTCTCTTAGGCGTTCTGGCAATTCATCTATGCCAATTTCCTCCTCTATAAATTTAATGTTTTCCACTTGTCTCATTGAAGCATTTATCGTCTTATTTAAATTTGCTGTTTCACAGTTTACTAGACGATTGACTGAATTTCTCATATCTCTGACAATACGAATATCTTCAAATTTAAGTAGCGCTTGGTAACCACCTATTAAACTGAGGTAGTCAGAAATCTTTTCTGCTTCTTTTAAGTAGACTAAATAGCCACGTTTTCTATCGATAAATTTCGCATTCAAACCATAGCCATTCATTAAGTCTGTCAGTTCAGCTGCATGATCCTCATAGAGGGTTGCAATTTCTAAATGGTAGGCTGAGGTTTCCGGATTATTTACTGAACCACCTGCTAAGAAGGCCCCTCTTAAGTAGCTTCTTCTGCAGCAATCATTGGCTAGAATTTCATCAGTCACACGGTTTGTTAATAGACCACCTTCAAAAATCTCTAGATCTTTTAATACTGCCATCGCTTCTTTTTTAATTCTACATATATAAACATTATTCTTTTTTAACTTCATTTTTTTACGCACAAGTAAGTCAATTTCTATTTTGTAGACATTTTTTATTAGTGAAAAAATTCGTCTCGCTATTGCCGCATTTTCTGTTTGGACATTGATTACCCACTCATTGTCAAAGTAACTGACTGCACCGTTCATCTTGATCAAGGCAGAAAGTTCACTTTTCATGCAGCATTCATCAACTTCAATTCGTGTTAATTCGTTTTTCATTTCGGAAGCAAATGACATGCAACCACTTTCCTTTCAAATTCTACCTAGTACTCTAGTGTTCTTGATTCATCGATAACGATATCGTAGATAATCTCTGCTAGCTTTTCATTGTTATGGCGGACAACGCCTTCATCATCAACAATGATCAACTCGTCATGCGTAATGACTTTTACACCGTTTGCTTCGATTTTATTGCGTTCACTTTCAATAATATGAACGCCTCTTTCTTTGTACGTTGAAGCCATCTGACTATAGACATCTCTTTCATTTAAAATGACATAATCAATGACCTTTCTCTTAATATGTTTTTCAATAGCATAAAGATGGTCATAGGCTGACATGCCCATTGTCTCCCCTGGCTGCTCTAATAAATTTGCGACATATACTTTGATGCCTGTTGAATCCGTAAGTGCCTCTTTAATACCATTAGGTAAGAGATTAGGAATAATGCTTGTATATAGTGAGCCTGGCCCTAAAACGACTATATCAGCTTCCATAATGGCTTCGACTGCAGCAGGTGTTGCATCAATATTCGTTGGAATAAGATAAATTTCTTGAATCTCTTTCTTAATCTTTGGAATATAGCTTTCCCCGATAATCAATGAGTCATCTACCATTCTTGCTGCTAATTTTGGACTAACATTAGTCGATGGAATGACTGTACCTTTAACGTTTAAAATTTTGGATAGTTCGCTTACTGCTGTCGCAAAGTCTCCACTTAAGTCATACATTGCTGCTAACATAAGGTTTCCTAGAGAGTGACCTGATATTTCATCCTTTTTAAAACGATAAGTAAACAGACCCTCAAGCATGGGTTCTACTTCACTTAAGGCGGACATTACGTTTCGAATATCGCCTGGAGCAGGCATATCTATCTGATCGCGGATAATTCCTGTTGAGCCACCGTCATCTGCAACAGATACAATTGCAGAAATTTCCACAGGGTACTTTTTCAATCCACGTGAGAGTACAGATAGTCCAGTTCCACCACCGATAATCGCGATTTTTATTTTAGCTTTCGCCATGAGTGGAACCTTCTATATTTGCATCACGGTGGCTGGTGTTAATTTGAAAACTAAAATCATGAGTTAAATCTTCCCCTAGACGTTTAGCTAAGGCAACAGAGCGATGTTGGCCACCTGTACAGCCAATTGCAATCGTCAATTGTGACTTACCTTCTTTAACGTACTGCGGGATTAGATAGTAGATTAAATCAGAAAGTTTTTCATAGAAAGTATCTGTGTCCTGCCATTTCATCACATAATCATAAACCAAAGCATTTAAGCCAGTTAGTGGACGCAAGTCTTCAATGTAGTATGGATTCGGTAAAAATCTTACGTCAAACATCAAATCTGCATCAATCGGCACACCATGCTTAAAGCCGAAGCTTACGACGTTGACTGTAAAGAACTCTTCACGTCCTCCACTGTACATACTAAACATCTTATCCTTGAGTTCCTTTGGTGACAGTAAAGTCGTATCTACTATTACTGTCGCACGACTTTTTAAATCATCCAAGATTTGACGCTCTTTCTTAATGGCATCTAAGAGCGCGACACCCTCGTTTAACGGGTGAGCACGACGTGTTTCCTTATAACGGCTAACTAGTCGCTCATCATCTGTATCTAAGAAGATAATTCTAAGCATCAATTCTTTACTGTTCGAAACGAGATTCAGTTGTTGTATTAAATCATCAAAAAATTCTTTTCCTCTTAAGTCTACCCCTATTGCCACTTTCGACATTTTACCATCAACTGAATCCATCAGTTCTACAACCTTGGGTATCAAAATAGGTGGTAGATTATCAATACAAAAATATCCCATATCTTCAATTGCTTCTAATGCTACTGATTTCCCAGAACCACTCATACCTGTCATTATGATTAAACTTTTCATTCGACACACCCTTAAAAGAGATTTAGTCTTAGCCTTTGTTTTATACTCATTTTACTATGAAAAATCCCCCATATGGGGGAAATTTCAACTTATTCTCCGTCTTCTAACTTTTCTAAGTAGTGCTGAGCATTTTGAGCTGCTAAACTACCATCGCCAGTGGCAGTAACGATTTGTCTAAGTGATTTCTCTCTCACATCTCCTGCTGCAAAAATTCCAGGAATTTTCGTTTCCATCTCTTCATTGGTTTCAATGTAACCATTGTCATTTAGAATTCCAAGGTCTTTGAATGGTTCTGTAAGAGGCAACATACCAATGTAGATAAACACACCATCGGCCTTGTGTTCATATACTTCACCAGTATTTTTATTTTTAAGTGTGACAGATTGGACTTTACCTTCACCATTAATTGATTGCAGTTCAGTATCCCAAATGAAGTTCATCTTTTCATTTTTAAAGGCTCTATCCTGCAAGATTTTTTGCGCACGTAATTCGTCACGACGGTGAACAACTGTAACTTTACTTGCGTATTTGGTTAGGAAAACACCTTCTTCTACTGCAGAGTCTCCCCCACCAATCACAACGAGTTCACGCTCTTTAAAAAATGCACCGTCACATACTGCACAATAACTTACCCCGCGTCCGCGTAGTAAGTCTTCGCCTGGTACACCAATTGTTTTATATTCTGCACCAGTTGCAATAACGACTGATTTTGTATAAATATCTTCAGATGAAGTTTTTAGGATCTTAATGTCTCCATCTAATTCAACACTTTTAATATCTCCAAATTTGTACTCTGCACCAAATTGCTGCGCATGTTCAAACATTTTTGATGATAATTCGGGTCCAGTAATCATAGTAAATCCTGGGAAGTTTTCTACTTCCTCAGTATTTGCCATCTGTCCACCTGGTACGCCACGTTCTAAAAGCACTGTTTTTAATTCTGCACGAGATGCGTAAACGGCTGCTGTCATTCCTGCAGGACCAGCACCGATGATTACAACATCATAGATCGTCTTTTCGTCCATAGTTTATCTCCTTTAAAAAATTGCTATATACTATTATAGTCACTTAAGGTCATTTATTCATTAAATTTGCTTGAGGTGTTCAATTGCCTTGTTTAAACGATAGTTTGTCGTATTAAACGTTTCTACCAAATACTTTTTGGTTAACTTTTTCTGTGAATGATAACTATATAGGACCGCGGCAACATAACTTTCAACATCGTCAAATTCCTTATGCACCTCATATAAGTCATGGAAGATATCAATCCACATTAACAAAGTATCCTCTTCAGTAAAACCTTTATCGTATAGTAATTCTAAACCAATGTGCATACGACCCAATCTCACAAGTTTTAGTCCCTGAAACAAAAACGAAACGTATAATTTTTCATAATCATCAAGTTCTTCTATACGATTCCAGATTGATAAACCGATTATCGCTTCTTTCGGTTCAATTTTAGAAATTAAATATAAGGCAAGCAGTCTTTTATGTTGATCATCATCATTTAAATACTTTTCCTCAAGACTGAGAATTTGGTTAGCCGCTTCTGATTTTTTCCATGGACTAAATTTCTCGTCTAACTGATGGAAGTTTTGCATTTTTGTCCAGTATGATTTAGATTCTTCTGTCTTGCCTAGATGAAATGATGAAAAACTCAGGGCATGTAAGAGCTGGAAGTTCATAACCCTCTGCTTTTTATAGAGCGGGAATAACAAGCGGTAAGCATGTTCATATTTCTGTAGGAAATTTAACACAAGACCGACTTTAAATCTCGCATCATCATCTAATGGTTCTACGACTTCGAGTTTTTTTAAATATGACTCGTACTTTTCTATCTCATTGGTATGATAGTGAAGTAGCGTCATATGACTCAGCGCATGCATGTCAGTCTGATCATCTTCTAATAATTGTTCAAGTAAAGCCCTTGCTTCATCATACTTATTTAAGAATAGGTAAGCCATGGCCTTTAAGTTTCTAAATTCATTTTCCGTTTGAATGTCGCTTGGTAGTGTTGTTAAATAATCTAGGGCCTCATCGACCTTGGCATTCATAAATAAGTGTTGGAAAATTTGCTGGCCGATAATTCGTTCTGCTTCCTTCTCTAACTCCGCTTCATTATCAATTTCAACTTCAAACATCTCTTCTAGTTGCTGACGATAACTATTATCTTGTGAATACGCAGCATAAGATACTCCATATAAGAATGCCTTATTTGCATCTTGACGAATAATGTTGAGCTCACTCAAAACTTGAAAATATGAGGCATCATAATCATCTTTTACAAATGCATCGATTAGTAAATGTTCCGCTTCATTTCCGAGTCCATTTTCTGCCATAACATAGGCATACTCTGAGAGATAGTCAGGGTTATCCGGGTTTTTATCGTAGGCTTTTTTTAATAAATGCAAGGCTTCTTTTTTGTTATTTTGCTGCCTTTTCTTAATACCTTGCCTGTAGTAACTCTCTCCGTTTTGATTGAGAGAGATGATGTTGTCTTTATTCATTTTTTACCTCTCCCTTATAATCATCGGATTGCCATAGACGAGTGCATTATCCGGTACATCTTTTGACACGACTGCACCTGCACCTATCTTCACTCCACTACCAATTTTAACCCCTGGTAGAATCGTAACATTTGCACCAATCATCGTATTTTCACCAATGATGACCTTACCAATTCGATATTCATCTACTAAATATTCATGGGTTAATATTGTAGCATTATAGCCTATAATTGAATTTTTACCAATGGTAATTAATTCTGGGAACATGAGGTCTGGCATTGCCTTATAGGCAAAGGATACGTGCTCACCTAATTTTATATTTAATCCCTTTTTATAGAATGCGTGTTTGAGCTGAGTAGATGGCAAAAAACGCCCGATTTCAATGACAATAAAGTTTTTTACGACTTTACCAAAGCGAACCGTACGATATAAATGCCATAATGGATTAATTGTAAAACCACGATATCGCTTTAATTGTCTCATACTACTTCTTCCTTTTTTTCTTCTTATTCACTACTGTTGATTTATTTGAATGTGTCGGCTTATCGCCTTTATTTAAATAATTACCATATACTTCATTGTACTGTGGCAAGTTATACTGACGGTGTCGATAAATCATCGCACCAATAGCGACCACAATAATTACAATTGAAATTACTTGTGCCGTTCTTAGTAAATCAAAAATCATTAAACTATCTGTACGCATGCCTTCTATAAAGAATCGACCGATTGAATAGTATACCAGATAAACAAGAATTGTATCACCTATTTTTAATTTTGGACGAATTAACAATAGTATAACTACACCAATAATACTCCAGACTGACTCATATAAGAATGTCGGATGATAGTATGTACCTTCTATATTCATATGGTTAATTATAAATTCTGGAATCATTAAATTCTCTAAGAAATCTCTAGATACAGGTCCACCGTGTGCTTCTTGGTTAATAAAGTTCCCCCAACGACCAATAGCTTGGCCTAACAAAATACTCGGAGCGGCGATATCTGCAATTTGAAAGAAACTGTACCCTTTTTTCTTAGTATAAATTAAGCCTGCTAAAAATCCACCGATGAGTCCGCCATGTATCGCCATGCCACCCTCATAAACTTTTATAATATCAATAGGATTATAGAGATAATAATCAAGGTTAAATAAGACATAATATAATCTTGCACCAATTAGAGAGAAGATAATGATGTACATCATTAAGTCCATAAATAAATCATCAGGTAGGCCTCTTTTGATTGTCTCTCTTTTTGCTAAAAAGTACCCTAGAATCATTCCTGTGAGTATGATAATTCCGTACCAGTGGATGGACAAAGGGCCTAGTGAAATCGCAACCGGATCTATGGCAGCATTTAAAATCATTTCGTGTTGCCTCCATTATCTTTTATCTTTTGATTCAATCTTTCATTAAATTCAACTGCAGCATTATGACCCATCTGGTTCAGTCTATGATTCATTGCAGCGACTTCAATTATACCAGCAAGACTGCGTCCTGGACGAATGGGGATAACTTTTCTGGTCACTTCAGAATTTAAGATTTTAATCTTCTTATCTTCTAAACCAAGTCGGTCATAAGTATTCTTGTCTTCCCAGTTTTCTAAATGAACATTTAGCATGACTCGTTTTTCAGTTAGTATACATCCTGCACCAAAGAGTGTCATTATATTGATAATTCCCAACCCACGAATTTCTAACAGATGCTGAATCAATTCTGGCGCAGATCCCATCAGTACATTCTTTGTTACTTCCTTGATTTCAACATTATCATCTGCAACGAGTCGATGCCCATTTTTAATTAACTCCAAAGCTGTCTCACTCTTACCAATACCTGAGTCACCTGTAATGAGCACTCCAATTCCATACACATCAACTAAAACACCATGCATATTTGTTTCTGGTGCGAGTTCTTTTTCTAAATATGTTGTAATACGACTAGTGAAATTTGTCGTATTATCTTCTGTCGTTAATAAAGCAGTGTTCGTTATGTTACATGCTTCTATTAATTCTAGAGGCGGCTGTAAACTTCTCGTCACTATGATGCATGGTGTTTCTTTACGACATAATCGTTTCGCACGATCTTCGCGTTCATCATCTGAAAGCACACGTTCAAAAAATGATATTTCTGTCATACCTAATATCTGTACTCGCTCTGATGAATAGTGAGAAAAGTAACCAGCGACCTCGAGACCAGGGCGAGACAAATCAAAGCTTGGAATCTCGTTTTCTAAGCCACCGTTACCTCCCCAAATTTTCAAATTAAAATGTTCCACTAAATCGTTCACTGTTAGCATAAAACACCGCCTCTAACTAATATTCTTTATGGGCAAATAGATTTAATAATATTATAACAAAAAATGGGCTGGCAAAAGCCAACCCATTATCTTTAATAGTTCTTAACTGCGATGTAAGGTCACGCTACCTACTTTAGTTCCCACTTCTAAGAATAATCCTTCCTCGTCACTATCGTTGACAAGCATGAGTTCTTTAAAGCCGATATCTTGATGTTTCATGAATCGAGCATCGACTTCTGGTGGGTAATTGATTTGACCAAGTACAGTAGATAAACGCCCTTCTAATGGTTTACCTTGTGGCACACTAATATTAATGCTACCCATATTTGAATTAATTGTCGCTTCTTCTGTATTGCTCTTAAGTGCTAAATTAACAGAACCATTTGAAGAAATTTCAATCGCTTTAGCATTTAGATTGTCTGTCATAATTGTGCCGAGCATTGAAATGACCTCGATGTTTTGATAATCACCTTCTCGGACCTTCACATTTCCTCTTGAAGTTCTTAAAAATGCACTCTTAGCTTCTACGTTAGAAAGATCAATATCACCATTTAGTATATCAATTGTTGCGTCCTGGAATTCCTTATCTTGGATCGATACACTACCATTTGATGCGGCAAGAATAATACGTTTTAAAACATCTTGTGTCACTTCAACTACGACGTTTACACGTGCTGATTTAACATCTGAAACGATGACCAGTTCACCATTTCTAACATCACAGATGATATCCTGGAAGTAGTTTTTCTTCGTATCTAATTTTCTATAGAATGGTGTCACTTCAAATTTAACGACATTCGTATTTTCAGCTGGTTTTAACTCAATATTACCATTAGCAATATCGAGTGATATACTAGAAAATTCTTCATCAATCGTTTCAATAAGCCGATTTTTAGGACCTTTTGAAAAAAGTGTATCGAATGAGGATCCCACTGAATCAAATGCTTTTTCAAGACCATCAAATACTTGTTTCGTTTGTCTTTGGTTGCCAAATTTATTCTTTACATTTGAGTAAGTGTCTGTCACTTTGTCTTTATTTACATACTTGTTAAACTCGTCGACAAATTGATTAATATAATCGTTAAATACGCCTTTATCTGAGTCTGACTGTTCTTCTGAAGTCTCTTGTTGTTGTTGCTTGGATTTCTCCTTCTTATCATTTAAAGCAGACATGAGTTCTATTGCTTCCGATGAAGAAATTTTGCCTTCTTCTAGCATTTTTAAGATACGTTCCTTACTTTCCACTTATATCCCTCCTAATGATTTCTGTTCAACCATTTCTTCAAGTATTGACCTGTATAACTCTTATCTTCCTTCATTACATTCTCTACTGTACCACTTACGACGATGTTTCCGCCACCCTCGCCACCTTCAGGGCCAAGATCAGTGATGTGGTCAGCAACTTTTATAACATCGAGGTTATGCTCAATGATGATGACTGTATCACCTTGCTCAACAAGACGTTGGATCACTTCAAGTAGGTTCTTAATATCTTCAGAGTGGAGTCCTGTCGTCGGTTCATCCATTATATAAAGCGTCTTACCGTTTGAACGACGATGTAACTCGCTCGCAAGTTTCACCCTTTGAGCTTCACCACCAGATAATGTTGTTGCAGGTTGTCCAAGTCTCACATATCCAAGGCCAACATCTAACAAGGTCTTAATCTTTCTCTTAATTTTAGGGAGGTTTTCAAAGAAATAATATGCTTCTTCAACAGTCATCTTTAAGACATCAGCAATACTCTTATCTTTGTATTTAACTTCTAGAGTTTCTCTATTATATCTTTTACCATGACACACTTCACAAGGTACAAAAACATCTGGTAAAAAGTGCATCTCAATACGTAAGATACCATCACCTTTACACGCTTCACAGCGTCCACCTTTGACGTTGAAACTAAAGCGTCCTTTAGAATAACCTCTTACTTTTGCTTCGTTAGTTTGTGCAAAAACATCTCTAATGTCATCGAATACGCCTGTATACGTTGCAGGGTTACTTCTTGGTGTACGTCCAATTGGGGATTGATCGATATCGATAATTTTATCGATATGTTCAATGCCATCTACACTTGTATGTTCTCCTGGTAATTCCTTCGTATTATAGAGCTGTTGATGCAAACTCTTATAAAGTATTTCGTTGATTAATGTACTTTTACCTGAGCCAGAAACACCAGTCACAACATTAAGCACACCTAAAGGAATATTCACATTGATGTTTTTCAAATTATTCTCTTTGGCACCCTTAATTTTAAAGACGCGTTTTTTATCTGGTTTTCTATAGTGTTCTGGCAGTGGAATCGATCTTCTTCCACTTAAGTATTGACCAGTGAGTGATGCATCGTTGTCCATCACTTCCTTAGGTGTACCTTCTGCTACAACCGTTCCACCGTGTTCACCAGCACCAGGCCCAATATCAATCAGATGGTCACTTGCGAGCATCGTGTCTTCATCATGTTCAACAACAATAAGCGTATTTCCGAGTTCAGTCATCTCTTTTAATGTACTGATTAAGCGGTCATTGTCTCTTTGATGTAGGCCAATAGATGGCTCATCTAAGATATATAAGACCCCGCTCAACTGTGAACCAATTTGTGTTGCCAGTCTTATTCTCTGTGCTTCTCCACCAGATAAAGTACCGCTCTTACGGCTCAATGTTAAGTAATCTAAACCAACATTTCTTAAGAACGATAAGCGACTGTTGATCTCTTTAAGTATCGGTTGAGCAATTTCTTCATTTTGAGCTGATAGGGATATATCTTTAAAGAATTCTAAGGAGTCTATGACAGACTGTTCAGATGTTTGACCGATATGCTGACCATCCACCTTAACAGCGAGTGCTTCTTCATTCAGTCTATAACCATCACATGTTTTACATTGAATTTCTCTCATGTATTGACTCATGACATTTCTTGTATATTCAGAAGGGCTCTCATTGTAACGACGTTCTATATTACTTAAGACACCTTCAAAAGGCATTTCTCTCGTTCTTTCCACACCATTATCTTGCTTGAATGAAAACTTAACTAGCTCATCTGAGCCTTTGAAAATTATTTCTTTATCTTTTTTACTTAAGTCTTTAAACGGTACTTTCATATCGATTTTGAAATGTGCTGCTGCCTGACTAAGCAATTGCATATAGTAAGTCGATGATATCGGTTGCCAAGTGACAATTGCCCCTTCTTCTAACGTTAAATTTGGGTCAGGCACAACGAGCGCTTCATCTACTGACATTTTCATTCCCAAGCCATCACAAGTTGGGCAAGCACCATAAGGTGCGTTAAATGAAAAGAGTCTAGGTTCTAATTCAGAAATTGTAAAGCCACATTCTGGACAGGAGAAGTGCTCTGAAAAATGCAAGTCTTCGCCATCGATAACGTTAATTGTCACATTGCCACCGGACTTGTCTAAAGCGACTTGTAGCGAGTCACTCAAGCGTGTTTCAATGCCATCCCTAACTGCTAGACGATCAATAACAACATCGATATCATGCTTCTTGTTTTTTTCTAATTCAGGTACTGATTCAATGTCATACATCTCACCGTCCACCACGACTCTAGCGTATCCTTCTTTACTTAAGGATGTTATTAATTGTTTGTGCTGTCCTTTTTTCCCTCTAGCCAATGGTGCAAATATTTGAATACGAGTACGTTCTTCTAACTGCATAATCGTATCTGTCATCTCTTCAATTGTCTGAGAAGAAATTTCGATATTATGAATCGGACAATATGGTGTGCCTGCTCTTGCGTAAAGCAATCTTAAATAATCATAGATTTCAGTAATCGTTGCAACAGTAGAGCGTGGGTTATTGCTCGTTGTCTTTTGATCGATAGAAATTGCTGGTGACAATCCTTCAATCGTATCAACATCGGGTTTAGACATTTGTCCTAAAAATTGTCGTGCATATGAACTTAAAGATTCTACATATCTTCTTTGTCCTTCAGCATAGATCGTGTCGAAGGCTAAAGATGATTTCCCAGAGCCAGATAAACCCGTCATAACGACGAGCTTATCTCTAGGTATTTCAAGATTTACATCTTTTAAATTATTTTCTCTCGCACCTTTGATGCTTATAAATGGATTTTTCATGTCATTCACCCTTCTGCTTGAATCTCAAATATCGCGTCTCTTAATTCTGATGCAGTTTCAAAGTCTAGATTGCGTGCAGCTTCTTTCATTTCCTTATCTAACTTATCAAGAAGCTTTTGTCTCTCTGATTTGGTCATTTTCTTAGTCGGCGAAGTTTTCTTAGTCACTTTAGTGTTGTCTTCTTTAATGTCAACGTGGGCACTGATGACATCTCTAATTTCTTTTTGAATCGTTGTTGGTGTAATATTGTGTGCCTCGTTAAAGGCGATTTGTTTCTCACGGCGTCTTTCGGTTTCATCTAGTGCGTAACGCATAGAATCAGTTATCTTATCAGCATACATAATAACATGACCGTTACTATTACGTGCAGCACGTCCGATTGTTTGAATCAATGAACGTTCAGATCTTAGGAAACCTTCTTTATCTGCATCTAATATTGTCACAAGTGAAACTTCTGGTATATCTAAACCTTCTCTTAATAGGTTAATACCAACTAAAACATCGTAAGTACCCATGCGTAACTCTCTAATAATTTCAATGCGCTCTAATGTTTTTATTTCAGAGTGAAGGTATTGAACTTTAATGCCGGCTTCTTTTAGATAAGTCGTTAAATCCTCTGACATTTTTTTAGTGAGTGTCGTGACTAGGACACGTTCATTTTTCTCCATACGGTCATGGATTTCAGCGAGTAAGTCGTCGATTTGGTGTTCTGATGGTCTGACATCAATTGTCGGATCAAGTAAGCCTGTTGGTCGTATGATCTGTTGAACCATTTTTTTAGTATGCTCAATTTCATAAGGTCCAGGCGTCGCAGAGACATAAAGTAATTGATCGGCCTTCTCTTCAAACTCAGAAAATTTTAATGGTCTATTGTCCAAGGCACTTGGTAATCTAAATCCATGATCAACTAGCACTTGTTTTCTCGCCTTATCCCCGTTATACATACCCCTAATTTGTGGTACTGTCACATGAGATTCATCAATCATAATTAAAAAATCTTTGAAGTAGTCGAGTAATGTATAAGGTGTTGAGCCTAAATCTCTAAGTGTAGTATGAACAGAATAGTTTTCAATTCCAGAACAAAAGCCCATCTCTCTCATCATCTCAAGGTCATAATTTGTTCTTTGTTCTAGTCTTTGGGCTTCAAGTAGCTTGTCTTCCGCTCTAAGGTTTTTTAATTGTTCATCTAATTCTTTTTCAATTCTCTCAATTGCAACTTTCATTTTTTCCTCACGGGTAACGAAGTGGGATGCAGGGAAGATTGCAAAATGCTCAAGTTCAGAGAATATCTCACCGGTTAAGTAGTCAATTTCACGTATTCGGTCGATTTCATCTCCGAAGAATTCAACACGAATACATTTTTCATCTCTTGATGCTGGGAATACTTCAACTATGTCTCCACGGACTCTAAAAGTTCCGCGTTTAAAATCAATATCGTTTCTCGCATATTGAATATCGACGAGTTTTCTTAAAAATTGATTACGATCGAGTTCCATACCGGTTCTAATACTGACAACTAAGTCTCTATATTCATCTGGATTACCTAAACCATAAATACAAGATACGGATGAAATAATGATAACGTCATCACCTTCAAATAAGGCACTAGTTGCAGAGTGCCTTAACTTATCAATTTCATCATTAATCGATGCATCTTTTTCTATAAAAGTATCCGTACTTGGGACATAGGCTTCTGGTTGGAAATAATCATAGTAGGATACAAAATACTCAACTCTGTTGTTTGGGAAGAACTCTTTAAATTCACTGTACAGTTGCCCAGCCAGTGTTTTGTTATGTGCGATGATTAAGGTCGGCTTACCAACCTTTTGAATCACTTGGCTCATTGTATACGTCTTACCTGTTCCAGTAGCACCTAATAAAGTCTGGTGTCTTTGGCCAGAGTTTATTTGTTCTACAAGCTCATCTATTGCCTGAGGCTGATCTCCAGCCGGCTCAAATTTAGAAACTAACTCAAAATTAGCCATTGTTTCGCCTCCACATATTTATCTATACTAGTCTAACAAAAAAAGAGTAAAAATGACAAACATTTGTTCGGTCTTTTTTCACTCTTCTTCATCATTATTAAATTGATCTAACGTAAAAATCTCTACTATAATGTAACCAACAAAAATCGAAGCTGAATCAATGTAAATTACCCAATCACTCGGGTAAAACCCTCTGTAAATAGAAGCACCGAACAATACGAATGTTAGTAAAACAGCGACATACTTATTTCTTGTGAGTCTTGTAAAAACAACCACAGTGACTGCGGGTACCACCATGGCCATCATGTACCAATAAAGGTCCATAATTCTTACTCCCTATTTAAAATCGCATTGGTGATTTCAAAAAGTTCATCTTTTGGAATAAATCTTTCTTTGAGCATTTCTGTTAGAATGTTATCTAAGAAATCTTGAACCGACACCAAATGATCAAAGCGCTTAATGGTTGCTAACGATTCCTCGTATATTTCAAAGAATAAAGGCTCGGGATTTCTCTTTTGGATTTCTCCGAAAGACTCATATAAAAGATCGATTTTATCCGCCACTGAGAGTATTTGACCCTCAAGTGTACTATCTTTTCCTTCTTTTAAACGTTCCTTATATATCGCTTGATATTCTGGGGGAAATTCTGTTTCTATAAATTTAGTTGTCATCGTTTCTTCGACTTCTAAAAATAATGAATTTAGTTCTAGAGACGCATATTTTACAGGCGTTTTTATATCACCAGTGAAAATCTCCGGATAGTCATGGTTGAGTGCTTTTTCATACAGCGCACGCCAATCTACGGTACTCCCGTGATATTCTTCTACCGTACCTAAATACTGTGCAATTTTAGTCACTTTGAATGAGTGAGCCGCAACGTTATGCTCTTGGTATTTAAACTTACCAGGACAGCGTATGAGTTTCTCTAAGTCACTCAGACTTTTAAAGTATTGATGTACTCCCATTATTTAACGCTCCTTTACATAGTTAACATAGTCTGTGATTAGGTCGGGACTAATCTCACCTATGTATGCTCTAATTACTTCACCTTCTGAATCTAAGAAGAAGGTTGTTGGCATTAAGCTGATTTTGAATTCATCCGTTACTGCAGCTTCGTTCGTTAATTCATAAACAGGATATGATACCTCAAACTGATCAAGGAATTCATCACGATTGGCAGTACTATCATCGATATTTATACCGACTACTTGAACATCGGAGTCAGCTGTTTGGCTGGCATATTCATTTAATTCCGGCGTCTCACGTTTACATGGCTCACACCATGAGGCAAAGAAGTTCACTACAGTCACCTCATTATCTGTTACTAATGACTCAAGTGACTGATCACTATTAATAACGACTTCAGATTCCATATCAAGGGCATTTAAACCAACAGCATGGTGGTTATCCCTACCTTCAGAATCCTGTAGTGTTTTTAAACTCTGTTCTCTTAGTTCCTCATCAGAGACATTGATGACAGCACCAATACTGACACCGACAACTAAGAAGAACACGATAAAAACAACCCCAATAATTATTTTCCTTAAAGACATACTGAAAGTCCTCTCGCATTCATTTTATTCATTTTAACATAAAGTTAAATCTACGAAAGTTAAGAATGTATGAACTGTCAACGAATGTCTTTTATTAGCTTAGACACGATGTCGATTCTTTTCTTGATCCTTCTTCCATTGTTTCATTTGTTTATCCACATATTCATCTACTTTATTAATCTTTTTAAAAGTGAGCACATTGATCGTACTCATAATTAATAAAGAATCGAGCGGTACAGAAGTCCCACTGGATTTAGGTGTAATATTGCTCACAATAATCATCCTCCTCTATATTAGATAACCGCTTTGTTATGAAAGTATTCAAAAATGGAGTTTTTGGATCAATTATCACGACATAGTTCGTGGTTTTTTGGATTTTTAAGAGCTTTTCGTGAACTCTAATTTTACGAATAATAAAAAGTACACTTACATCTCATATGAGTGCAAGTGTACTTCAAATATTTAATCTCTATAAGCTATATATTAGTAGATAAAGTTATGGTTAGCCGCTTGAGAAGCACTTAATGTTCTTGTGCTCTTAGAACCAAGTCCGCCACCGAATTGCATTTCTGAAACTAAGATTGATCCGTCGCCATTAACACGTTCTACAAATGCAACGTGACCTTGACCGTATGATCCGTTAGTGTATGCCGGTGCTTGCATGATTGCACCCACAGCTGGTTTATTACCTACTGAGTATCCATCAGACGAAGCTGCAGATGCCCAGTTAGAAGCATCTCCCCAGCCATTGCCAGTGCTTAAGCCCATTGATGAACGCTTTTCAAATACGTACCATGCACAGCTACCCCACTGATAGTAGTTTGTACCGTTAGATACAGTAGAAGCTGGTGTTGCTGCTGCAGGTTCTTCAGCTTCTTCAGCTGCTGCTTGTTCCTCAGCCGCTCTCTCTGCTTCGGCTCTTTCAGCTGCTGCTTGTTCTTCAGCCGCTCTCTCTGCTTCAGCTCTTTCAGCTGCTGCTTGTTCTTCAGCCGCTCTCGCTGCTTCTGCTTCTTCAGCTGCCGCTTGTTCTTCGGCTGCTCTCGCTGCTTCTGCTTCTTCAGCTGCCGCTTGTTCTTCGGCTGCTCTTTCTGCTTCAGCTCTTTCTGCTGCTGCTTGTTCTTCGGCTGCTCTTTCTGCTTCTGCTTTTTCAGCTGCAGCTTGTTCTTCAGCTGCTCTTTCTGCTTCTGCTTCTTCAGCCGCTGCTTGTTCTTCAGCTGCTCTTTCTGCTGCTGCTTCTTCAGCTGCCGCTTGTTCTTCGGCTGCTCTTTCTGCTTCGGCTTCTTCAGCTGCTGCTTGTTCTTCGGCTGCTCTTTCTGCTTCAGCTTCCTCAGCTGCCGCTTGTTCTGCAGCTACACGCTCTGCTTCTTCTTCAGCTGCCGCTTGCTCTTCAGCTGCGACTCTTTCTGCTTCTGCAGCTTCTACTGCTGCTTGTTCTGCAGCTACACGCTCTGCTTCTGCTTTTTCAGCTGCTGCTTGTTCTTCGGCTGCGACACGCTCAGCTTCTTCATCTACTGAAACTTCTTCAGTTTCTTGAACAGATTCTACTTCTTCTACCTCTTCAACTTCTACTTCTTCAGCCGCTGCTTCTTCAGCTGCGATTCTCTCTGCTTCTGCAGCTTCTACTGCTGCCTGTGCAGCAGCTACACGCTCTGCTTCTGCTTTTTCAGCCGCTGCTTGTTCTGCCGCTACACGCTCTGCTTCTGCTTTTTCTGCAGCAGCTTGTTCTTCTGCTGCTTGTTGAGCTTCTGCATCTTCATTAGCTGAAGTATTTGTTTCAACTTCTACTTCCTCAGTTTCTTGAACAGGTTCTACTTCTTCCACTGCTTCAACTTCTACAGTTTCTGAAGAAACTTCTTCACCTGAGATTGTTAGTTCTTGTCCAACAAAAATTAAATCACTAGATAAGTTATTTAACTTCATGATTTCTTTGTAATCTAGAGAGAACTGTTCACCAATTTGCGAAAGTGTATCTCCTGATTGTACAGTGTATGTATTCGGAGTTTCAACAGGCGCTGGTGCCTCTTCTTCCACTTCATTTACTGTTAATACGTCACCTGGGAAGATAAGGTCGCTTGTTAATTCGTTATCCGCTTTAAGATCAGCTACTGATGTTCCAACTTCATTAGCTATTCCCCATAATGTATCTCCACTAGCTATTTTGTATTCGTCTGCTGAAACCGTCGTTGCTGCGACACCTGTAATTGCTGTTAATGTTGCTACAGATACTACTGTCTTTTTCATAAAGTGAATGTCCTCCTACTAATTAGTAATTTAAATTTGTAATTTTTGTATGTTTGTCTATTGATTGATATGTAAGTCTTCCGCTATTACGACACGTAATAAACTATATCATAAGAGCCATTATAATAAAGTCTTGTAATACATTTGTAATATAAAAGAAATTTATTAGAAATCTGAGCATGTTTTCTTTACAAATGATTTATTTAACTATGCTTTATGATAGTAATTTACTTGGATAAAATAATTTACTATTGCAACAGAAAAACCGCCAAGTTTTCACTTAAAACTTGACGGTTTTTTAATAGTTTTATTGCTTTTCAGAGAGCCATTCTGCTAGTTTATTCAGTTGTTCTTGATCTTCTACTAATCCACCTGGCATTGGTCCTTTTCCTTCTTCGATAATCGATTTGATTTCGTCTACTGATAATCTACTACCGACTTCTTGAAGGTTTGGTCCTGATGCGCCTTCTAATTCTCTACCATGACAACTAAAGCATGATGATGCTTCGTAAATTGCCTGACCATCATCTACCGATGCATTGTCTGTAGCCGTACTTTCTTCTTCACCTGAACCACATGCACTCAGCACGAGTATTACACCAAAGCTAAGAGACATCATTATCTTTTTCATTTCAAGCCTCCATCTACTTTTACATTACCATTCTTAGATATGCATGTATGAATGGTGATAAGTCACCATCCATTACTTTGTCAGTATTACCTGTTTCATAGTTTGTGCGATGGTCTTTAACCATTGAATACGGGTGAAAGACATAGCTTCGGATTTGACTTCCCCAGCCAATTTCTTTTTGTTCACCTTTAATATCTTCAATCTCTGCTCTCTGTTCTTCAATTTTCTTTTGATAGAGCTTAGCTCTCAACATATTCATCGCTTGTTCACGGTTCTTAATCTGTGAACGTTCATTTTGACATGTCACGACAATCCCTGTCGGTAAATGCGTGATTCTGACAGCTGAATCTGTCGTGTTGACATGCTGACCACCTGCACCACTTGAACGGTAAGTATCTATTTTAATATCATCATTGTTAATTTCTATTTCAACATCCGTGTTTTTAAACTGCGGAATTACTTCGCAGGATACGAAGGATGTGTGTCGTCGTCCTGATGAATCAAATGGAGAAATTCTTACAAGACGGTGGACACCCTTCTCAGCTTTTAATAAACCATAAGCATTGGCACCTTTAATGGATAACGTCACACTCTTAACGCCTGCTTCATCTCCAGCTTGATAGTCGACTGTTTCTACTTTAAAGCCTTCACTTTCACTGTAACGTTGATACATTCTTAGTAACATCTCTGCCCAGTCTTGTGATTCTGTACCACCTGCACCAGGATGTAGTTCCAAGGTTGCGTCCAAAGCATCGTGGTCGCCTGAGAGTAATAGGTTCAATTCATATTCCTCGAT
Organism: Jeotgalicoccus huakuii; assembly: GCF_036665975.1. Lineage (NCBI taxonomy): Bacteria > Bacillati > Bacillota > Bacilli > Caryophanales > Staphylococcaceae > Jeotgalicoccus > Jeotgalicoccus huakuii. The sequence goes on from NZ_JAVIYN010000005.1 coordinate 117,306, forward strand.
ATTATCTTCTGTTTCTTTAATTGAATCCGATAAAAGGGCTTCTAGCTCACTATCATGTTCTTCCCGTAACAATTCATATGAGGTTTCAATATCATCGACTGAAGCCTCTAGATTATTAAAACCATCCACAATTTTCTTCAGATGATTATTCGATGCAATGACATCATTAGCAGCATCACTATCATTCCAAAAATTCGGGTCCAACATCTGTTCTTCGTTCTCTTTAATTTGAGTCTCTTTTTCTTCTAAGTCAAAGAGACCCCCTAAAGTCTTCTAGCTTATCTCTTGAACTTTGTATAAAAGATTTTACTTCACTTAATTCCATATATTATCTCCTTATGCTTGTCCGTGACAGTTTTTATACTTCTTACCTGATCCACATGGACAAGGGTCATTTCTACCTACTTTTACTTGCTTTTTAATGGGTTGTTTTTTAACTTTCTGTTTACCGTCACCAGCATGCATTTGTTTTTTATCCATGACTTGCTCACGTTTCATTTCTTCATCTGTGTGAACCACTGTCTTCAGTACAAACTTAGCCGTGTCATCTTCGATATTCACGAGCAAGTTTTCAAACATTTGAATCCCTTCATTTTGATACTCTCTTAACGGATTAATTTGTCCATATGAGCGCAAGTGGATTCCAGTTCTAAGCTGGTCCATACTGTCGATGTGCTCCACCCATTTTTGGTCCATTGTACGAAGCATCATCATACGTTCAAACAAACGCATTTTTTCTTCGCCTAATGTTTCTTCTTTTTCTTTTAGTTGGTCTTTAACCTTAGCCATAACGAATGCGTATATTGATTCTGGATCCTTACCTTTGATGTCTTCTACTGAGATATCTTCTTCAGGTAAGTATAGATCAACGAGTGTGTTCTTATACTGGTCGTAGTCAACGTCTTCTTCATTATCTAAATCGTAAAACTCAACAGTACGTTCTACTGAACGATCAATCATGTCATATAAAAGATCTGATACGTCGTCTTTATCAATGATTTCATCACGCTCATTATAAATAATTTCACGTTGCTTACGTAAAACCTCATCGTATTCTAGTAATTTTTTACGTGCGTCAAAGTTGTTTCCTTCCACACGTTTCTGTGAGGACTCTACGCCTCTAGAAATCATCTTACTAGTAAGTTCTTCTTCACTCATACCCATGCGTTCCATCATGCCCTGAATTCTTTCAGAACCAAAACGTCTCATTAGATCATCTTCAAGTGATAAGTAGAAGGTACTTTCACCGACGTCACCCTGACGCCCAGAACGACCTCTTAATTGATCATCAATACGACGTGACTCATGACGTTCTGTACCAATTACAGCCAGACCACCAAGTTCTTTAACACCGTCACCAAGTTTAATATCTGTCCCACGACCAGCCATGTTTGTAGCTATCGTTACAGCACCTTTTTTACCTGCTTCTTTAATGATCTCTGCTTCACGGCCATGGTTCTTCGCATTCAAGACATTGTGACGAATACCATGTTTCTTCAATAGATTCGAAATCAATTCACTGGTTTCAACTGCAACAGTACCGATAAGGATCGGTTGCCCCTTTTTATGACGCTCAATGACATCATTAACGACAGCTTTTAGCTTAATTTCTTCTGCCGCATAAATTCTATCTGTATTATCGATACGTTGGACAGGTTTATTTGTCGGAATTTGAGTCACTCGCATATTGTAGATATTCATGAACTCTTCTTCTTCCGTTTTCGCAGTACCTGTCATACCCGACAATTTATTGAAAAGTCTAAAGAAGTTCTGGAAGGTAATTGATGCCATCGTCCGAGATTCATTTTGTATATCCATGCCTTCTTTAGCTTCAATCGCTTGGTGAAGACCGTCTGAAAAGCGACGCCCTTTCATCGTACGTCCTGTAAACTGATCTACGATTAAAATACCTTCTTGATCGACAACATAGTCTACATCTCTTTCCATAGAGAAGTTGGCTTTTAAGGCTTGGTTGATATGATGGAGTAGATTTACATGCTTAACATCGTATAGGTTGTCGAGCTTAAACCATTTCTCTGCCTTCTCCATACCAGACTCATTAAGCTGAATGTTTCTCGTCTTAATGTCGTATGTGTAATCCTCTTCTTCTTTTAACATTTTTACAAACTGGTTTGCTTGGACATAATACGTTTCACGGTCTTTGGCCTTACCAGATATGATGAGTGGCGTTCTTGCTTCATCGATTAAAATCGAGTCAACCTCATCGATAACTGCAAAGTTTAAGCCACGTAAGACACGGTCCTGTTTATATGTCACCATGTTGTCTCTTAAATAGTCAAAACCGAGTTCGTTGTTTGTTGTATAAGTAATATCTGCTCGGAAAGCTTCTCTTTTCTCGTTACTATTTTTTTGATTTAAGTTCAAACCAACAGACATGCCAAGGAAATTATATAGGGCTGATAATTCTTCCATCTGACTTTCTGACAGATACTCGTTGACCGTGATGACATGAACACCACGACCTGCGAGTGCATTTAAGTACACTGGCATCGTTGCAGTTAATGTCTTACCTTCACCGGTTTTCATCTCTGCAATATCACCTTTATGAAGGGCAATCCCCCCCATAATTTGGACTTCGAAAGGTTCCATTCCTAAAGCACGTTTCGCCGCTTCTCTAACTACAGCAAATGCTTCTACTAATATATCATCTAAAATTTTATTTTCTTTTTTTATATCTCCATCTGCAGCTGCTAATTGATTTTTGAAGCTTGCAGTTTTTTCTTTAAGTCCGTCATCGCTTATTTTTTCCATTTCAGGTGCTAATGCCAACACCTTTTGAGCTTCTTTACGTAATGTTTTGAGCTCTTTCTTGTTGCCGTCAAACATCTTATTTAAAACACCCATGGATTTACTCTCTCCCTCAAAAAAATTCCTATATACAACGTTACATTTTACCACTATTATATATAAAAATAAAATATGAACCATCAAAGAGCCCCTGGGCTATAACAGCTCACAGGGGCAAATTATTATATACGTTTAATTTGTTTCTATTAGTCCGTATTTACCATCTTTTCTACGATAAACGATACTAGTACCATCCGTTTCTCTGTCATTAAATACAAAGAAATCGTGGCCGAGCATATTCATCTGTAAAACTGCTTCTTCAGAATCCATTGGTTTTAATGTAAATTCTTTAGAACGATAGATCGCAATCTCGTCGTCATTCTCATTATTACCTTCTTGTTCTTGACCATTCTCAAATGCCGCAGCATTAAAGAATTCTAATTCTGGGTTCTTCTCTCTGAACTTACGGTTGATTTTTGTTTTGTGCTTGCGGATCTGTCTTTCTAGCTTATCGATTACTAAATCTACCGCTGCATAGAGATCATCGTGTACTTCTTCTGCACGCAACGTTAAATCTTTCATAGGAATCGTAATTTCAACCTTACCACGCTTATTATTACGAACCTTGATATTTACGTGAGCATGAGTGTTTGGTACATCGTTGAAGTAACGTTCAAGTTTTGCAACTTTGTCTTCCACATGTTCGCGGATTGCATCTGTTACTTCAATGTTCTCTCCTCTAATTTCAACTCTAATCATGATGAGCCCTCCTTATATGTTACCTTTCTTCTTAATCTCATTATACCAAATGTGTTGCGCTTTTGAAAACGTTAACACATCTATTTTCTGAAAATTAAGATTTGAGATGATATCTGCCGCCTGATGTACTGTAACCCCTGTTGTATAAATATCATCTACTATGAGAACACTCATACCCGAAAAGTCACAGTCTTTAACATTTTCACTTAAGAAAAATGGATTTTCTTTATTTAAACGCGCCGCTCGACTGAGATCTGATTGACGTTTTTTCTTAGAGGTCTCTAGTATAAGTTGATAATCAACCTTCATTACGTTGAGCATTTCTGTCACCTGATTATAAGTTCGCTCCTTTAAACGTGCTGATGAAATGGGTATCGGAACGACCAGATCATAATTCTTAAAATTAAAATCACTTAAATACTTCATTATCATTGCCATTGCCTGGTCTTTTAAAAACTTGTAACGATGTAACAACATCTTCACAGCGTCGTTGTAATCCGTTATTACAGTAATTTGATTTACGTGTGGATACCTATTTATAAGAAACTGACAGTCCTCACATATATCAATTTCCACTTGTACTACCTGATGACATCGGCCACACCTCGGTCCAAAAAACTTTTCCTCTAGTGAATCCCGACAACTTTGACAGAGTGGCTCTGACTTTACGAATAAGGAAATCACAGTAGGTTCATTAGTTATTCTTTGATGACAGTATAGGCAGATCATAACTTAGCACGACCTTGATTGAAGGCTTTAATTTTCTTGATTGTTTGATGAATACTTCTCGTATTACTTTCCGATAAAAACCAGATATTTCCCAAGGGATCTTTTGGCTTTCTTCCAACTCTTCCACAAATTTGAATGAGTCCAGCACTATCAAAGCGGTGCGCATTGACTACAATCACATCTAAATTAGGAAAGGTGACTCCACGCTCTAAAATAGTGGTTGTTAAAAGTACTTTTATTTTATTGTCACGCATGAGCTGTACTTTCTCATAGCGGTAACGATCTCCACTGTAAACTGCTTGTAAGTCGGGAAACTTATCTTTCATTAACTGACCAAGCTGCTCTAACATTTTGATTTCTGGTAAAAAAATAAGTACTTTACGATCGTGTGCTATAATTTTACCAACCAATTGATCAAGCACTGGTGACGTTTTATTTTTCTTAATATATGTGTCTACCGCATGGTAGTACACCTTCGGAATCGCGAGGTCATGACCGTGATATCTTCTAGCTATCGTTACGACATTATCCTTTCCAGTTAACTTAATCATTTCTCTAGTTGGTGTCGCAGTCATTAATATCAATGATCCGTTAGCTGATAAGGCTCTTAAAATTATCGACATTAAAAGTGGTTCATCAGCCAAGGGAAAAGCATCTACTTCATCGACAATAATCACATCATAGTGTTGAATGTAGTTCATAAGTTGGTGAACTGTGCACACTGTAAGGGCATGACTCAACACATTTTTTACCTCGCTATACATCAAATCAATACGTGTGTGTTTAAATGCATCTGTAAGCCTCAAATATACCTCTTTAACAACATCAATCCTCGGAGACACAAAGGCAACGTTCAAACCTTTACGCCTTGCTATTTTAATACCTTCGAAGGTAATTTCTGTTTTACCTGCTCCTGTTACTGCATACAAAAGTAAATTGCTATGATTATGAATGGCTGAAACGATACGATCACTCGCTTGAATTTGAATGTCATTTAACTGAAAATCTAAATGATAATCAATTTCTTCCTTAAAACGTTTAGTCTCCATACCATATAAAGGTGTCACAGAATCTGAACGACCTAGAATAATGCAGTGCATACAGTAAATCACACTACACTGATCGTAATGTGAATAATAGGTATAGAATAAGGACTTATTTTGATTACCACAACGACAACACGTATGATTCTTAACACCTGCTTCAAACAATATTTTTTCTCCGCCATGCTTTAGTATCATTTTGCCTCCAATAAAAAAACGCAGCTTAAACAAGCTGCGTTAATAATAGATTTAATTAAAAGTCAGAAACATCGATATCGTATACAGTATAGCCAATTCCAATGGCACCTTCGCCTAAATGCGTACCAATTACAGGGCCAAATTCTTGTAGAATAAATGTAACATCTTCAAACTTTTCCCGAAGTTCTTCTATATAAGATTCAGCCAAGCTTGGTGCATTGGCATGGATTAAACATGCTGTGATTTTTTTACCTTTGTGTGCTTGAAAATCTTCTGCTAACTTAGCCTCAATTTTAGACATCGCCTTTTTCTGCGTTCTAATTTTTTCAACGGCCACAATCTTACCATCAATAAATTCAAGGATTGGCTTAATTTTTAATAAACCACCAATCATTGCCTGAGCATTTGATAGTCGACCACCCTTTTGTAGATTTGTTAAATTATCTACAAGGAAGTAAGCATTTAAATTTTCTTTTTGCCTCATATCTTCTAAATCATCAAGTAAGGCTTCAAGGGGTTTCACATTCTTATTTTGAGCAGCATATAAAGCCAAGAACCCTAAGGGTGCGCATGATAGTTGAGAATCCACAACATGAACGTTAATGCCTTCAACACTAGTTGATGCGGAAATCGCACTTTGGTAGGTTCCAGATATCTCTTTAGAAAGGTGGAAACTCAGCACATCTGTATAGCCATCTCTATATAAAGATTCAAGTAGTAAAATATAATCTCCAATAGATGGCTGACTAGTGGTTGGCAATTCATCACTCCCAGCCATTTGCTCGTAATACCAGCTATTATCTATTTCATTTTCTTTATATACTTCATCATTGATAATCACATTCAAAGGAATGGTGTATATATCATACTTTTCTAAAATATTGGTGGGTAAATAACTAGTCGAATCAACAACTACAGCAACTTTCATATGCGTCTCCTCCAATTCATCTCGATACTTATTCTACTACATATGCATGCTATGATAAACTATTTTTAAGAGGTGTTTTTCATTGGAACAAAAATACATGAATCACAAGAATTTATCAACAGAAGAAATCATAAAAAAATCACGTTTCATTAGTCATATCAAGAGAACTGAATCTGAGGATGAAGCGAAAGCTTTCATAAACGAGGTTAAACAAGAACATAAATCAGCCACACATAATTGCAGTGCCTATATCATTGGAAAAAGTGCTTTAATCCAAAGAGCTGATGATGATGGTGAGCCCCAGGGTACGGCAGGTGTGCCAATGTTAGAAGTTTTGAAAAATGAAGAGCTTTACAACGTTACTGTCGTTGTCACACGTTATTTTGGAGGTATTAAACTCGGTAGTGGTGGCTTAATTAGAGCATATTCAAGTGGGACTTCTTTAGCTGTTAATGAAAGCGGCAAGGTCATGGAAATTCCAATGATCCCTATCGAGGTCACCTTAGATTATACCTACACAGCGAAATTCGAACATTTCCTAGGAAATACAGATGCAACTATAGTGTCTCAGGATTATACCGATAAGGTTCACTATTTGATTCATATAAAAGAAGAAGGTGCCGATCAGATTATCGACACCTTAAAAGAAATCACGAGCAATAACTATATTGCTAAGAAAAATGATCCAGTTGTTGCTGAAGAAGTAATTTAACTATGGAATGCGGTCGAATACCTTTTTAAAGAAATTTAACATCGGCCGCTTATTCGAACCAATTAGGTTTGTAGCCTCTACGACTAAATTCGTTGTTAGTAGTAGTAATACCCCGATGATAATGGCACCTGGTACAGTTGCCAAGTACATTACTACACCACCGATCGCAAATAAGAGCGCAATAAAGTAAATCAATACGACACTCTCTCTATGAGAAAACCCGAGGTGCCTCACCCTATGGTGCAGGTGGTTTTTATCTGCGCGCATTACGGATACACCTTCTCTGTACCGCCTAATTACTGCAAAGAACATATCAATAAATGGCACACCGAGAATAATAATTGGGAAAAACAACGAGATAAATGTAATGTTTTTGAAGCCAATAATTGATAGCACACCCACGATATAACCGAGCATCATTGCCCCATTGTCACCTAAAAATATTTTTGCTGGATGGAAGTTGTAAGGTAAAAAACCGAGTAGAGAACCGATTAAAATAATACAAATCATCATTACAAATATATTTGACTGGAAAATAGTTATGACTGCTATACTCGCTAAGGCGATAATAACGACACCTGTCGCGAGACCATCTAAACCATCCACCAAATTTATAGCATTAATAATGGCCGCTAACCAAATGACTGTCACGAGAACCGATAGCACACCGAAGTTAATTTCTATACCAAATGGTGTAATCGTATCGATAATAATCCCGTAATAAATCGGTACACTAATAGCGACCAGTTGACCAATAAATTTTACGAATGGCTTAAGATCGTATTTATCATCTACTAGACCGACGAAACAAAGTATTGTCGCGCCGATTATTATTGGTTTATATTCAATTTCTGCAGGCTGGGCAAAAAGAGTGACGATTGTAAAGCTTACAAGAATTGCCACACCGCCAAGATAAGGCATCGGCACTTTATGTACTTTACGATAGTTTGGGTAATCGACAAAGCCAAACCTTTTCGCTAGATAAATAAAGACCGGCACCAGTATTAGTGATATCACAAAGGATATACACAGTAGAAATAATGTATTCATATACTCACCCGATTTTTTAATCCAATTAAATATACCATATTCGGTATATATGTATATATCAATCTTTTCATATAAACAAATTCACTTTCTTCACACATCCTAAACGAGTATAATGTAAGAAAGTATAAGAGTCTAAAGGAGGTCCGACATGTTCATAGATTTTCTGTTAAATATCGCACTGATTATCAGTGGAATCTACCTCTTTTATAGAATACAATTCTTTGAAGAAAAGAAAATCGTCGAAACGGGTTTATTCCAAACCTTGCTTATGACGACTTTAGCGATATTGACCATGCTCGTACCGTTCTCGACGGCTGACGGCGAAATTGCACTATATTTTATTCCACTACTCCTACTCGGAGCATATAATTCATTTATATACGGTTTAGTTTCTGCATTGATAGTGTTTTTCTTTTACTTCTATATATTCGAATTGAGCTTAGGGCCATTTATTGTATTCAGTATACTCTACTTAATATTTTTGATGGCTGCACCTTTTTTCCAAAAGATTACACATACGAAGTTAGTTATTGTGAACTTAATCTTTACATCTTTGTATGCCATTGTGATTAATCAGCTCTTTTACAATATATCATTTATGACAGGGGTAATACTACTCGTAGCAACATCAATTGTTATCTTTACAGCACATATTATGTATGAGGACATCAATCAAATCTATAAGTTAAATAAGCGTATCGATGATGATGAATTTATCGATCATCTCACTCAATTAGGTAATGTAAAATCATTAGACAGATTAGTTGATGAACATTTTGAAAACGATGAATCGTTGAGTCTACTGCTAATTGATATCGATAACTTTAAACGTTACAACGATAAGCATAGCTATGACTCCGGAGACAAGATTATCAAACAGTTAGCTTCACTACTTCAAAATTACGTCCCGACTGGCGGACAGCTCTTTAGAAACAGTGGTGAAGAATTTGCCATGGTCATACCTAACATCAACTTCGATAAAACCGTCAGACTTGGTGAAGCAATTAGAAACAGTGTTGAATATTCTAAGTTTCACATCAATGAAATTGACACCGTCGATGTTACAGTTTCAGTCGGTGTGGGTTATAAAGAAGCTGCCCTTGCGACGAAGAGAGACCTCGTAAAAGAAGCTGAGAGCGCCCTCTTTGAAGCCAAAAAACTCGGTCAGAACCGAGTGATGTTTGCACCGATAGGCTAGGATATTTTTTAAACCAAATAAAATCACCCCAGCTTAGAACTCAAAAGTTCAACTACTGGGGTGATTTTTTAATCTTCTACGCTACTAAGTGTAGCCAAAGTGATTTTACCATGTGAATCATGCCACTTTACTTTTCCATCTACAAAGTAGAAAGCCTGTGGAGATTCATGTTTAATTTCAAATGTTTCAGCAATATAATTTGATAGCTCACGGTGATCTTGTACCACTAAGTAGTAACCATCCATATCTCTTTCGTAATGAAATTTCTGAAATTCATCAAATGCTGAGGAAGAAATAGGACACGTATTACTGTGTTTTAAAAAATAGAACTCATGCTTGTCATTTAATAAGTTTTGAAACGCATCTATGTTGGTGATTTTTGTTAACATATAACCACACCTTTCATTGACTTTATATAATTTATCACTTATTTAAAAATTAATCAAATTGACTATAGCAGTATGGTATAATGCAAATGTATTGGAGGCTGTATACATATGACTAGAAAATTAAAGCGATGGACTTTTCTTGACTCAATCAATGCGATTCTATTTATTGTTGTTGTGTTGTTTTTCTTAGACTTTCAAAATAATAGTACGATGTCATATATTTTACTGGCTGTATTTGCCTTTTGGTTGATTACTGTCATCTTAAGAAATGTAATGATTTCAAAAGTTGAAAAGGATCCAAATCATCCGTTACACAACATACAAACAGGGAAAAATATTGACCAAGATCAAAATAAAAAATGAGGCACTTA
>NZ_JAVIYN010000006.1:0-114765 GCF_036665975.1 Jeotgalicoccus huakuii
TTAAAAAACCCCATTACTGAGCGAAATACTCAGTAATGGGGAGAAGAAATCAATCATAATCAATATATAGCGACTTTACCATAAGGTCCGTCGATTGTTTGGATTTCTGTTTCAAAGATATCTGTTAAAATCTCGGGATCCATGATTTCATCTACTGTACCGTAAGCGGCAATTTTACCATCTTTCATGGCACAGATTCTATCTGAATACTTCGCGGCAAAGTTAATGTCGTGCATCACTGTAACGATCGTTCTGCCGAATTCATTTGCTGCTTGTCTTAAATGATCCATCATCTGGACTGAGCGTGCAACGTCCAAGTTATTTAATGGCTCATCTAAAAGAACGTATTCAGTCTCTTGACAGAGGACCATAGCAACATAGGCGCGTTGTCTTTGTCCACCTGACAGTTCATCTAAATATCTGTTCTCGAGTTCTGTTAATTTTAGAAAATCGATGTATTTAGATATAATTTCTTCGTCCTTTTTGTTGAGATTGCCTTTTGAGTAAGGGAATCGACCAAACCCAACGAGTTGTCTAACTGTCAGGCGTGTAACGAAATGGTTCTCCTGTCTAAGAATCGTAATAATCTTAGCAAGATCCTTAGATTTCGTACTTGAGACATCCAAATCAGCGACTGTAATGTTACCTTCATCGATATCTAGAAGCCGGCCGATCATCAACAAGGTCGTAGATTTTCCTGCACCATTAGGGCCAATCAAAGATGTTAGACCAGCTCTAGGAATTTCTATATTTAAAGGACCAATTTCTACAGAATCAGTATATCGTTTTTTAATATCATTAATTTTTATCATAATTTCCTCTTCCTTAATATCACTATCAAGAATATTATTCCACCAACAAGTTCAATGATAACAGATACAACACCTTGGGCACTAACAACATGCGTCATTACGAAGTAGGCAGTTGTTAACACTGCAAAACCAATGGCTAAAGACATTGGGAATAAAAATCTATGGTCGTACGTTGGTGCAGCTTGGTAAGTTAGAGTTGCAACTAAGAATCCGAAAAACGTCAATGGTCCGATTAATGCAGTTGAAATGGACATTAGAATTGCGACTAAAATTAAAGTATAGATAATGCTCGCTCTATGACTTGTGCCTAATGTCGAGGCAACATCTCTTCCTAGGCTGAGTACGTTAAGTTTTCTTGAGAACAAGAAAAGTAGAACTGCAACGATAATCACTAGGGGAATAACAATCGGGAAGTATTCTGGATCTGCATTGTTAACAGAACCAAATAATCTAGCTTGTAAGATATCAAACTCAGAAGGTGCAAGCACTCTTCTCATGAATGTTGAGACAGAGCCTAAACCACTTCCAATAATAATTCCCACTAAAAGCATTAGCTGTAGATTGCCATATTTTCCAGATAGTAACCAGCCATATAATATTAAACTCATTATGACCATTAAGGTAACTTGTATACCAAATGCTTCAGGGCCACTGAAGTTAACTAAGGCTGTCGCACCAAAGAAGTAAATTGTACTCGTTTGAATAGCACCATATAATGATTCAAAACCGAGTAGGGACGGAGTGATAATCTTGTTATTCGTCACAGACTGAAAAGCGACTGTAGACAAGCTATGACATATCACAGCAATTGCCATCGCAATGACTGCAGCAATTCTTCTCTTTGTAACTGGAATAAAAGAAGGAGAATCGACAGGAACTGGGTTATTGTAAAGTAGTAAACCTAATGAAGACAGTAGACCAACAGATAATAATACAATGAGCAATAGCCAATAACGCGTTCTTTCTTTTTTGTTACGAAATGCTTTTGCCGATCTTCTTTTATTGTGAAGCGCTGTGGAGGATTGATTTTTCGTTGTTTCCATTTATCGAATCCTCCTTGGTCTTCTTTGTCTAAGTAGTAGGGCAATAAACACAACTGCACCCACTGTACCTAGAATTACTGAAACAGAAATTTCAAATGGCATAATGATTGTACGTGAGATAATGTCACAAATGGTAATGGTACACATACCGATTACACATACCCAAGGTAAGTTACTCCGGAGATCATCACCTCTAAATAAGGAGACAATATTAGGCACAATGAGACCTAGGAACGGTAGGTAACCAATTACAGCAGCAACAATCCCGACTGCGAGTGAGATTAAACCAGTTGCAATTAAGACGAGTAGGTTGTAATTAACACCTAAGCTCGTTGCAATATCTTCACCAAGACCAGCTAAGGTCAGTCGATTAGCTAGTAAGAATATAAGTATACAAATAATGACAATGATCCATAAGTATTCATATCTGCCTGCTTGAACGGAAGCAAATGAGCCGATAAACCAAGACTCAATATTTTGAGTCATTTGGAAAAGTAAGCCAACGAATGTAGCAACAGCAGAAATGACAGCTCCAAGCATCAAACCAATGATTGGAACGATAAGTGAAGATTTTAACTCAACACGACGTAAAAACATAAAGAAAATCATAGTCCCAATAAATGAGAATACGATTGCTCCAGCCATTCTTAACATTAGAGAAGGCGATGGTACAAGCAGGTAAACACAAAGTAAACCTAGACCTGCCCATTCCATTGTTCCTGTTGTCGTAGGTTCAACGAATCGGTTCTGAGTAATTAATTGCATAACCAGTCCTGACATTGCCATAGCAGCACCAGTTAATATTAAGGCAACTGTTCTTGGTATACGTGTTGTGAAGAACATCTCCATTCCATCTTCTTGTCCTCGGATATCGTATACGCCGGTAAATAAGGAAATAGTACCGAGAATAAATACAGCGATAACTGCTAAGATGAAAGGCTTAGTCCATATTTTATTATGATTATAAAGAAGGGATTGGGAGTCTCTCCCAATCCCACCCATGTCTTTATGTGACACTATAAATTGCTCCTTTGATTACTCAGCTAGTGCTTCAGCAAGGTTGTTAAACAATTCTATATAAGTTTGGATTGATTCGTTTGTGTAAGTATCCTCAGGTGCATAGACGATGTTATCTTCTGAAACAGCAGTCGTATTTTGTAATGCAGGAGAATCTGCGATTACATCCTGTGCTGGAATTGATTCTTCCCCACTACTAGATACAGCAGCATCACGGTCTAGAACAAATAACCAATCAGGATTCGTTTCAGCGATTGCTTCAACAGACACTTCGTCACCTTGGTGGTCAGTCGATGATTCATCAACTTCTAATGCTGGTTGCCAATCGAAGATTTCATACATTGGACCCCAAACACGTCCGTTACCTGGTGCAGAGAAGTTGATGTTACCACCAGAAACGATGACTGACATTACAGTACTTTCACCATCGTATGCTTCTTGTGCAGCAGTAATTGAATCTTCAAATTCAGTGATTAATGCTTCAGCTTCGTCGTTCTTATCAAAGATTTGACCAAGTTGAGTTGTGATATCTTTGAAACCATTTTCGAAGTTTTCACCTGGTGTTTCTGCTTCTTCTGAAACGTCGATGTTAAGATCGATTACAGCAGCTTCAGGAACGATTTCTTTAATATCTTCGTAGTAGCCTGCGAATCTTTGACCAACGATAACAAGATCAGGGTTAACAGCTGCGATTGCTTCAAGATTTGGTTCACGGTGGTTACCAATGTTCTCGATTGACTCATCAGAGGAGTAAGAGATATCAGCTGGAATTAAGTCTTGAGGTGCAGCGGCAAGTTCAACGCCCCAGTCTTCAAGTGTTTCGAAAGTTCTGTTGTCCAGTGCAACAACAGTTTCTGGGTTAACAGGTACTTCAACAGTACCATGGGCATCTTCAATTTCTACAGTAGAAGAAGATGCGTCTTCAGAACCTTCCTCTTCAGTTGTAGATTCATCCTCTGAATCAGTGTTCGAACAAGCAGCTAGTACTAGAACAAGCACAGCCATAAATAAGATGAACTTAAATTTATTCATTGGAAAACTCTCCTTATGATATATTTTGTCCAATGAAATTAACCAATACATTATGTATGCTTCTTTAATATTCACTGTGTAGTATAACAGTGGATTATAAATATTACAAATGGTATTGAGAATCAATTTCAATTAGACTTATATAAGTCATTATAGAGTAGACTTCTGTGAAAATCTTGTGAATAAAGCATATATTTAAAACTTTTTAATTAAATTTGTCGTCTGTCAAATTTTAGACAATATTTTATTCCATCATAGAGTAACCTCTACCATATATAGTACTTATGTAATTACCATTTTCTTCATCATTGATCTTTTTACGTAAATAACCAATATATAAGTCCACGACATTAGTATGCACTTCATTGTTATAGCCCCATAGCTCGTTCAACAGCAGTTCACGACTCAATACTTTGTTTTTATTATTCACTAAGAAAATGAGTAAATCATATTCTCTTTTGGTGAGTTTGATAGTGTGACCATCTTTCGTGACTGTCTTTTTGTCATCATCTATAGATAAATTTTTAAAAGTATACTGGGATTTTGAATATGAGTTTGCAGTTTCTCGAATGCGAAAAATAACATTAATTCTTGCAATCAGTTCTTCGATGTCAAAAGGTTTTCTGATATAATCATCAGCCCCAGCATGTAGGCCTGCTATACAACTTTCTGTAGAGATGTTATCTGTGATAATTATGATAGGTGTGGACTGACGTTCACGAATTTTTTTACAAATATCAGGTCCAGGAAGATTGAGATCATCCCAGTCCAGTATGATAATATCCCATTTTTTTGTAAAAACGATATCTAAACCGTCATCCTCATTATGTAAAGTGACATCGAAATGATTTTCTTTACTAAAACCAGCCTTAATTTTCTTAGACTTTGAACGTTTATTTTTAATTACGAGTAATTTTTTCATGCGTCCACCACCTTCTATTAAAATTACTTGTAATAATGAGATGTATTGAAATATATTGTGATAATCATTCTCATTTATCTACTTAATATATATTAACGATTGGAAAAATATAGTGCAAGGAAGAAAAATAAATTTTTGCAGGAATTATTTTTAAGTGATTAAACTCAATGTTCTGATACATATTTTTAAGTAAATTACTTTATAATGGGGAATGTAATTACAAAAAAATAGAGATGAGAAAATTGTCACAGACAATTATGAAGAAAGAAGCACCTAACAATATTATAGTGAGGATTATCCTTTATATATTAACTTACTGATTGTTTGCACAAGCATTCCTTAATATTGGGCCATCTGTACAAGCAACATATTCAGATACTAGTAGTACAATTATTAATCTTTCGGTAAGTTTAACATCACTCATTACTGGGGTTTTTATGGTTGCTGCAGGGAATATTGCCTATAAGATTGGTTATACTAAAATTACCTATATCGGTGTTATTTTAAGCATCATTGGATCTGTGATTATTCTCCTACCATTCCATAGTTCATTTTTAATAGTAGGGCGTATCGTACAAGGATTCTCAGCGGCAATGATTATGCCAGCAACGATTTCTATATTAATAATATTTTTGAAGGAGAACAGCGTCGTAAAGCATTGAGTTACTGGTCGCTAGGTGCCTTTGGTGGAACAGTACTCGCTTCCTTATTTGCTGGAACAGTCGCAACTTTCATTGCTTGGCAATGGATATTTGTCGTATCAATCGGCTTATCGCTCATCGCGTTATTTTTACTTAAAGATATTAAAGATGTTCAGCATGACAGTAAAAATGCACTGAACTTTGACTTTGCGAGTCTAACAATTTTTGTTATAACTATTGGTGCGTTAAGCATTTTTATTACCCAAGGTGAGAGTTTAGGCTGGTTAAGTCCAGTATCGATTACATTGACAGCTATCTTTGTGATGGGTCTAATGGTTTTTATATTTGTAGAGCAGAAAATGAAGGTGCCGTTTATAGAGTTGAGTCTGTTCTCGCACAAAGCATTTTTAGGTACAGTTGTGACAAACTTCCTATTAAATACAGCGATAGGGTCACTTGCATTATTTAATATCTTTACTCAACAATCATTAGGTATGACTGCTTTTTCAGCAGGGCTACTTACGATTCCATGTATTCTGACGATGCTTGTAGCAATCAGAATTGGTGAAAAAAGTATCGAGAAGACAGGACCAAAATTAGCACTCGTATCTGCACCACTTTTACTTGGAGTCGGTCTGTTAATGTTGTCATTAACATTCTTAGGCAGTACAGCATATATTATGTCATGCCTTGTCGGTTTGGTCTTCTTCGGAATCGGAATTGGCCTATTTGCTACACCACCATTAGATACAGCAGTGTCAACAACACCACCAGAAAAAGTCGGTGTCGCATCAGCAATATTTAAAATGGCCTCTACACTTGGTGGTGCCTTTGGAATCGCAATTATTGTAAGTATCTATACAGCAATGAAAAAGGCCATGTCAGAAGCAACAGCAGGAAGCCTTGCGTTCATTATCAACGTTGTCTTACTTGTCATTGCATTCTTATTTGCCTTACTGGTCATTCCTAAAGTTAATGTAAAAAATAAATAATTGATGAAGTTGTGAATTACTCCCCTTTTTTTAAGGGGAGTTTTTTTAAAATCTAAGTGAGCCACTGATGTTTTAAAACGCGTAAATGAAGATAATAATATAGTAAATATTGTTTTTAGAGGTGCAATTTTGAGTAACATAGAATTAAGAGAAATTAATGATGAAAATATTAAAGAAGTAAGAGCGCTTAGAATAAATGACAATCAAAAATCATTTATCGAAACAGTAGATGAATGCTTGAAAGAAGCTGAGGAATTCGATGAATGGTGTCCTGTTGGTCTATATCATGAAGAAACATTAGTGGGTTTTGCGATGTACGGCGCTTTTGGGAAGAATCCGGATGCTTGGATAGATCGAATTTTAATCGATAAAAAATACCAAGGACGTGGCTTTGGTCGAGCATCGATGGAGAAGTTAATAGTAGTAGTTAAAGAGAAATATAAGGTAGATAAAATTTATTTGAGTTTTGTTGAAGAAAATATAAATGCGAAAAACCTATATAAATCCTTAGGTTTCAAATATATCGGTGAAAAAGATCCCAATGGTGAATATATTTATAAGATTGATGTGAAATAACGGACTGATATATTAGAAAGAAAGGCATGAGAATTTATCATATGCCCTTCAAAAATTTTAAAGATTGGATGTTTAATTGTAAATTACATTCTATCTCGTGAATTCTTATAATCTTCAAAGATAGACTTTGCATCTAAATACGCATTGTTCAAACTTTCAATTTTTCGAAACGTAATCAAGTTTAAAGCACCTAATATAATTACCTTATAAAAGGACATGAAATAGGCAGTATTATTATCAATAATATTCATATTCTCACTCCTTGAAATATAAAATAAGTTAAAATTAAAAGTCATATCCTGAGAAAGCTAAAGAATATAAGCATTTTAAATTGTTGATTTGGCGTCAGTAGATGTTTTTAATTTATCTATGTAATTTAGTATAACCTGTTTATAGGTTATGATTAAAGGAGGGAGATTATATGTTAAGTAAAGTTGATATTTTTGAAGATATACAAAGTGTAATAAAAACAGATTATGCTGGATATGTGGATAAGAGAAATATTAATCATCCTGAAAAATACCATGTAGATAATAACATGTCTGATCGAGAATTCGTTGAGATAATTCGAGATTATATTTTAGACTTTAATGATGGACATATGTGGTTTATTGGAAAAAATTATTCATTTCCTAATATAGGCTTCAAAGTACGACGATTTGAAAATAGTTTGTATGTGACAGAAGCTAAACAAGAAAATAGATTGCAAATTGGGGACGAAATAACAAAAATAGATAATGTTGAAATATCAAAAGTAGGAGAGATACACTCCAAACAATTAGAAGAAAGTATCTTTGAAAGACAACAATGGAATTTACTTCTTCGTAAGTTTTCAGAAGTGGAAGTAGTTAGAGATAATAAAACTTTTAAGTTGCTGTTGTCAAGCTATGAAAATGAAGATTTCGTAAGTACTCATTCAGCTAAGCAATTGGATGACAAAACAATGTTATTGAAAGTAACAGATTTTGCTGAAGAAAAACCCATTGTTGATTTGGTGAGAAACAATAAAGACTTAATTGAAAAGAGTGAAAATCTAATTATAGATGTGCGTATAAACAATGGAGGAAATGATGAGTTTTACTTTCCGTTATTAGACTATATATTTGAAGAGAATATAGCGTTTAAAGATTTATTTACAGAAGATGAAGCTATGTATACAAATTATACAAAGAGAAATTGTGATTTGTGGTTGAGTGTATTAGAAGAGTACTTGGAGCAAGAGCTTGAAGAGGATACTATAAAGTCACTACAAAGTGATATTGAGGACATTAAAGAACATTATGGTAAAGGTTTTGTAGAAGTACCTGAAGAAACAGAGTATTTAATTTGTGGTCAAGCTAAACCTAATAACATATATATTTTGACAGATTACTATTGTGGTAGTTCCGGTGAGACTTTCGTATCTAATGCTAAAAAGTCCATGAAAGTCATTACAGTTGGACGTCCTACAATGGGAATTATGTATTACTTTAATCTAGTTACAGTAGATTATGGTGATTTTGAATTTGACTATAGCATTTCAAAAATGCATGAAAATAGCTTTACTTACGGGATGGGAATACAGCCAGATTATTATATACCTTGGTCACCTGAGCATTTAAAGGAAGATAAGGATCTATTGTATGTTCAACGTTTAATTAAAGAAAAAGATATGAGAAAGGACTAGTTTTAAATGTTATGGCTTAATTTATTAATGATTGTCCTTGTAATAGTCGGTCTACTTATATTTGCATATGGAATTTTCAAGGCGAGTGATGTTCAAGTATTCTTTGGAGCACTGATTGTATTTACGCCAATTTTCTGGCTTACATTTGATTTTAATTTGTTACCATTAGCTCCTGTATTTTCTTTGTCTGTAATGTATTTTTTACAGTCTATTAATTCAAAAAAGCAAGTTGAGAACAACAGTTAAGGGGTTGGTCTTCAATGGAGATTTATGTTAAACGTAGAACTTTGTATTTAGGATGGCTAGGCTCATTAGAACTTAAGTTTAATGGCGAAAGAATAAGGTCAATACAGGGGAAAACCACACATAATTATTCTATTCCTGAGAGTAACGACATCTTATCATATCTTTCACTATTTGACCGATCTCGTAAAATAAATATAAAAGACGGAGATACTATAGTGATTAAAGAAACAATTCTGAGTAAAATGATTAATATCCTTTTTTTGACTACTATATTAGGATTTTTAGTGTTTAACTTTTATAGCTTCGCAACAGGCGTTTATCTAGATCATCCATTTATAAGATATACTCTGATTACGCTAAGTATTTCACTAACTGTTATTTTTGTAATATCACTTTTCTTCCAAAACTATAAGTTTATTATAGAGAATGAGAAATAAACTTTTTTATCAATTTGCTTGATTTTACTATAACTGTTTGAGGTATTTCCTATTTTGATAGGGAATGCCTTTTATTTTTTATTAGCACAAGAAATATACTATTTAAAGTTGATTTACCAGACTAAGATATATAGTATAAAAACATATTCTTAATTTTCGAAAATTTAAAGGGGGATATTATGCTAACACTTTTGAAAAATGCTGAGGTCTATGCACCGGAATATTTGGGGCAACAATCAATTCTACTCATTAACAACAGGATAGGGAAAATCGGTGATGTGGATGAAGCGGCTGTGAAATCACTAGGGGTAGAATACAAAATTATCGATGTGAAAGGCAATATTGTCACACCAGGGTTCATTGATCCTCATGTCCATTTACTTGGTGGTGGTGGGGAAGGTGGATTTGCTACGCGTACGCCTGAACTACAGCTCAGTGATTTGATTCAATCGGGTATAACATCTGTTGCAGGTTTAATTGGAACGGACGGAACAACACGTCACCTAACTTCCTTACTTGCTAAGGCACGTGGACTTGAAATTGAAGGGGTATCGACTTATATCTACACAGGAAATTACGATGTGCCAACACCAACCATTACATCAAATGTTAAAGATGACGCAATTTTAATCGATAAAGTCATCGGTACAGCTGAAATTGCCATTGCTGATTCTAGATCAGGTCAACCTAATGTTCATGAACTCGCAAAAATCGTCGGACAAACACGTGTGGGTGGCATGTTGAGTGGTAAGGCAGGTATCACGCACTTCCATACCGGTCCGGGGAAAGCTTATCTTTCGATTTTACACCAGTTGTTAGATGAGTATGAATTACCGGCAGGAAATCTACATGTGACACATATTACAAGAAGTAAGGGATTATTTGATGATGCAATTCGACTAGCTAATCGAGGATCTTATGTCGATATTACAGCTGATGATGAGACATATCAATGGGTCTCTTACTACAAAGATCATGGTGGGGATTTATCGAAACTGACTATTTCTTCTGATGGAAATGGCAGTTTACCTAAGTTCGATGAGGAAGGGAACTTACTCGGCTTAGGTGTTGCAAGTACTATAACTTTATTTGATCAAGTTGTTGCTACTTTAAAAGATGGAAAACTTAGCCTTGAGGAAACATTGAGATTAGTTACGACAAACACTGCTGAAGCATTGAAATTAGACAAGAAAGGGAAAATTGTAGAAGGAAAAGATGCAGATTTACTCGTATTAGATGGGGAATCCTATCAACTTCAACACGTATTCGCCAAGGGACAACATATGTTTCTGAATGGAGAAGTTTTAGTTAAAGGTACGTTTGAATAAGAGGGGGGACAAGATATGAAGAGAAAACCAAATTTATTTGAAGCATTTTCTCCTATTGTAGTCATGTTACTACTGTTAGCGATTGGTTTTGGCGTATTTGATTTAAATCCAGAACCGCTATTAATACTATCTTCTGTCTATGCTGGCTTTATAGCTTTAAAAATTGGCTTATCTTGGTCAGATATGATGGATGGCATTCAAGAAAAAGTAAGTCAAGCAATGCCTGCGATTTTAATATTAATTTCTATTGGTATTTTAATTGGTACATGGATGATTTCAGGTACCATTCCAATGCTAATCTATTATGGGCTTGAACTGATCAATCCCACATTTATTGTACTCATCGCCTTCGTAGTATCCGCGATTATTTCAGTTGTGACAGGGACATCATGGGGATCTGTAGGAACAGTTGGTGTTGCATTGATGGGCATTGCAACTGGTCTTGATGCTAATCTTCCTGCTACAGCAGGTGCCATTGTCGCTGGGGCTTACTTTGGAGATAAATTATCACCACTTTCAGATACTACAAACCTTGCACCCATTGCAGCAGGTAGTGAACTATATGAACATATTAAACACATGTTATGGACAACCATACCTGCCTCCATCGTTGCAATGATTGTTTACTTAATTGCAGGTTTCAATACATCAGCTAGTGGAGCTGAATCTGAAACAATGACAGGTATGCTGACAACGCTTAATGAAATGTTTAATTGGAATATACTCTTATTAATTCCACCTATTATCATTCTATACGGTGCTTTAAGAAAGTATCCAACCTTACCAGTGATTATCTTTTCTTCAATAGTGGCCGCTTTACTAGGAATCTTTATACAAGGTTTTACCATACAAGATGTGTTTGCTTCAACAGTTACAGGTTTCGACGTCAGTATGGTAAATAAAGATGGTTTCGATAGCACATCCGTCATGCCGGAAGTACTAGATTTAATACATCAAGGTGGTATGCAGTCAATGACAAGTGTCATCCTTATTGCTTTCTCTGCATTTGCCTTTGCAGGAATTATGACGAAATCAGGTGCCTTGGATGTTATCATTGAACAATTGCTTAAGTTTGTTAAACGCACAGGTGATTTAGTTTTGTCTACAGTGCTATCTTGTTTAACCATGGCACTTGTTACAGGTAACTCTTATCTTTCAATTATCGTACCTGGTGAAATGTTTAAAGACACTTATAAAATGAAAAATCTAGCAGCTAAAAACTTATCAAGAACTCTAGAAGACTCAGGTACTGTAGTGGTTCCATTGATTCCTTGGTCATCTGCAGGTGTGTTTATGGCTGGAACACTTGGTGTACCGACGCTTTCATATGCCCCATGGGCAGTTGTATGTTATGTAGGCTTTATATTCGCAATTATTTTAGGGTATACTGGTATTGGTATCGCTAAAGATTTAAAAGCAGAAAATAATATAAAAAAATAATATGTTCTAAGACATCTTCAAAACTGAAGATGTCTTATTCATAGGAGTGAATAATTATGAACCTTAAGACCTATCAAAAAGACCTTGATTACTTATTGGAAGACTATTATTTACCAGAAGAACAAAAACAGTACTCAGCTATGCCAAGAATAGCTGTAGAGATTTCAGATACCAACAGTAAAAGGCATTCAATGATGGGTATTGATGAAAATCGTTTAGTGACTTTCTTTATTTTAGAAGAAGGTGAAGCGGTAAAAACATTTTCTAAAAATGACAGAGATATTCTCTTACGGTCGTTTTCAACTAACTACAAAGATCAAGGGAAAGGTTATGCTAGAAAAGCTTTAGAATTAACACCGGATTATATACGAGAGAATCTACCTCATATAAATGGTATTGTCTTAGGTGTAAATAAGGTGAATATCCCAGCCCAAAAACTATATGAGAAATGTGGATTTATCGATGAAGGGAATAGAGTGATGGGACCGAAAGGCGAGATGAAAGTGATGAAATATTATCTGTAGATTATTGTTATAATGTAGGAGAAATACAGGGTAAAGGGGATGCAAATGGTACATATTAAATTACTCACTACAGGTGGGACAATCGCAAGTAAAAGAGATCCACAGACAGGCTTACAGAAAACTGGTGTAATTAGTGGTAAAGTATTGATGTCGCAGTTAGAGATTGACGACAATATTGAAATCAGTGTTGAAGAGATTTTTAGTAAATCGAGTGGTGCCCTTACATTTGAAGATTTAATCCACTTAAAAGATAAAGTGACAGAACTCATATTAGATAATGAAGTTGATGGAATTGTTTTGACACATGGTACAGATACTTTGGAAGAAACATCGTTTTTTTTAAGTCAGGTGATTGATACGACAAAAGCAGTCGTTGTTACAGGCTCACAAAGGGGACCAGAACTTATTGGTAGTGATGCCTATGCAAATCTACAAGATGCTATTACTTTGGCCGCTGCACCAGATGCTAAACAAATCGGTGTAAGTGTATTCTTTAATCAAAAAGTTTTTATGCCGAGATTCGTTAAGAAGATTAATTCAATGAATGTTGACGGCTTCGGTGGTGGCGGTACAGGATACCTTGGGACCGTCGACGGTAATGATGTAAAAATATATCAATATCCAAAAAAGCACGATACATATAAAGTGAAAGAGAAACTAGCGAATGTGGATATAATTAAATGTGCTCTAGATACTGATGAGAAATTTATAGATTGTGCAATTGAGCATAAGGTAGACGGTCTAGTGATAGAAACCATGGGACGCGGTCATGCAAACGATAGAGTCGCTGCCGGCGTTAGACGAGCAATTGAACAAGGTATTACTGTTGTTATTACCACAGCCTCAGAAGATGGCGATGTGAAAGTGGCCTATGATTTCTCTGGAGGCATATCACAATTTAAAAAAGACGGTGCAATTAATGGTGGCTCTTACGATAGTAAAAAAGCGAGAATTAAATTAGCAGTTATGTTGGGTGCTGGAGAGACAGTTACTAAGGAAGATTTTTGGTATTAAAATAATTAATATCTTTAATGATATAATAAGTTAAATACAACTGAATATTCAGTTTTCAATTGTAATACAAACATCGGGGTGAAGGAATGAAGTCATTAAAGATTGCAACAATTCCAGGTGATGGGGTTGGTAAGGAAATTATGCCGGAAGCGGTTCGTGTTCTTGAAAAAATTGCAGATGTACACGGTGGTTTGAATTTTGATTTTACAGAGTTTCCATATAGCTGTGATTATTATTTAGAACACGGCAAGATGATGCCAGATGATGGTTTGGACCGTCTCAGTCAATTTGACAGTGTATTTTTAGGCGCTGTTGGTGATGTGTCTAAAGTACCCGATCATATTTCATTGTGGGGTTTACTTTTAAATATTCGTAAAGAATTTCAGCAAGAGATAAATATCAGACCGGCTAAGTTGTTGAAAGGTATTGAACCCAAACTAGCGAATCCAAATCCTTTTGATATAGTTGTCGTCCGTGAAAACAGTGAAGGGGAATACAGTTCAATTGGTGGACGTATTTTCCACGATGATAATGAGATTGCCATACAAAACAATGTGTTCTCAAAACGTGCGACTAAACAAGCAATGAATGTCGCTTATGAATTAGCAGGTAAGAGAAAAGGTTTAGTCACAAGTGCAACGAAGTCCAATGGAATTTTTCATGCCATGCCATTTTGGGATGAGATTTTTGACCAAGTTTCCAGTCAGTATCCAACTATAAAATCAGACTCAAAACATATTGATGCCTTAGCCGCATATTTCATTACTCATCCCCATGAATTAGATGTCGTGGTGGCAAGTAACTTATTTGGAGATATATTATCGGATGTTGGCGCAGCAATTATGGGAAGTATAGGAATCGCACCTTCAGCTAACCTAAATTTAAACGCCAAATTCCCATCCATGTTCGAACCAGTACATGGATCTGCACCAGACATTGCTGGAAAAGGTATAGCTAATCCAATTGGACAAATTTGGACTGCAAAAATGCTATTGGAATTTAACGGTGAAGAAGAAATTGCAGATCATTTATTGAAAGTCATTGAAGATGTCACTGCTGATGGTTATCAAACAGGAGACCTCGGTGGAAAATACAAGATGACAGAAGTGACAGATGAGATTATTAAGAGATTAGGTAAATAAAATGAAATCAGGTGTGGGATTTGAGTTCCCACACCAGATTTTTTGTTTGATTTGTCTATAAATGGCAGTGATTTAAGTGACTTGTAGAATTTTAGAACCATTTTGTCTATAGGTGTCTGTGATTTAGATGACTTATAGAATTTTAAAGCTTTTTTTCTATAAGCACCAACTTTTTAGAACACTTATACAATCCCAACACAACAATTCACCACAACATCAACCTCGTATAGATAATCTAGTTTACTTGCTTACGTGAAAATGTCAGCGTACCGATAATCACCAGTATCATTCCAATGATCAACCCTAATACTAAATACATATGAGGATTCACAGTATCAATGAGGCTTTTATCGCTTATGGTCATACTTAGTAATGGGTAAGCCCAGGGGTATAATGGTGCAATTGATGGAATGGGTGCGATTAAAAGATTAGGAATGGTTAATACTGCGTTGATGAGTATCGGTGCTGTGAAGTTTTTCCAATGTGCTGAAATTAATAACATCAATGCAATTAATGGTGCACTGGTTAGCCATCCGTATCCAAGGCTGGTCAGTATTTCTGAATAGGGTAGTGGTTCACTGATTTCATGGATTATTTTGATAAGGAATAGACTAAAGAAAATGAATCCTTGAGTGACGGCGGTTAAGCTAAATGAGAGAGTAAATTTCATCAAGTAAATAACAGATTTTCTAATTGGCATAGTTAAATACAGTTTCCAATTTTTCTGGTCATGCTCATAACGGCATGTAAAAGCTGTGATGATTCCCGTGAGTAAAGGTAGAAGATAGATACCATATATTCCAATCATTCTTGAAAAAATATCCATCCAACTATAGTCACCTAAATTGGCATAATAATTTCCAATTAAGAAACAAAATAATGGGCCGATAAAAATCAGATACCAGACTTTTGATTTCAATAATTTATAAGCTTCACTTTTAAATACTCTAAATAACATGATTACACATCCTTCTTATTGAAGTGGATATTTGTTACGACGTAGCAGATTAAACCTAAAATTAATCCGAGACTGATATTTACTAGCGGATTAGGAACCTGCATAGTTGGCCAAGTCAGTGGTAACCAGTTGGGTAGTCGGTCGCTAAACATAACCAGTACTGCGAAAAATACACCAACGGAAAGCACAATGCCTTGGTTCTTAAAATTCAGTGCTAACCACAACTGTAAAATAGTGATTGGTAAGGCAGCTAAAAGTGGTGCAAATGCTAGGGTCAAAGCATAAAGTAAAGGGAAGTTACCTTCAAAGTTTAAAAGCTGACTCATGACAAACATGCCCACAAAAACCAGTACGGATGAAATGAACAAGAGTGTCATCGTTACCATCAATTTGGCAAGGTATAAACGCCATTTACTAATGGGTAGGGATAGTAATTGTTTTAACGTGTTTTCAGCATGTTCTGTATTTGCTAATACTGAAGTAATTATCGATATGGCAAGCATCAAGACTGTAGGCATTAGACTCATGATGTAGGTGAACATTGCTTCATACAGATCGCCGTCGTAATTGTCATAGATATAGTCATAGCGAATTAGGAAATTTGCTAATGGTACTGCCAAAATTCCTAAAGACCCTAACAAGACAAGCATCCATACAGATTGTCGTTTCAACTTTGTGAACTCTAGAAAGACAAGCTTACTTAACATAGCGATCACCTTCTGACTCCTCAATAATTTTTAAGAAAATATCTTCTAAAGATGCGATAACAGGTTTTGCACCATATACTTTTACATCATGTTTGACCAGTGTGCTGATGATGTCACTAACTGCATCTTCATCCGTTGTTTTTACACGTAAATGTTCTTGATTTAAGTCAATTTCATAATTATTTTTGATCAGTGTCTCGGCTGTTTTTCTATTACTCACTTTAAACTCCGTTGTGGAATCTGCTAAAGTACGTAAGGCATGAATACGATCTTGATAGATTAATCTTCCTTTAGAAATAATGCCAACGTAGTCTGCAACTTGGTCGATTTCACTGAGTAAGTGACTGGAAATTATAATCGTCTTATTTTCTTTCTTAGCTAAATTTTGAATCAAGGTTCTAATTTCTTGAATACCAGAAGGATCTAAGCCGTTCGTCGGTTCATCCAGTATTAAAAGTTCAGGATCACCTAACAAGGCAATTCCAATTCCTAAACGCTGTTTCATTCCTAGTGAAAAATTTTTAACTCGCTTCTTGTTTGTGTGACTTAGACCTACTGTTTCTAAAACTTCTGTGCTTCTCGCCTTGTTTACTCCAAAAATCTTTCTAAAGACTTCTAGATTTTCGTAAGCTGTCAAATGACCATAATAAGACGGATTTTCAACAAGTGATCCAACTTCTCTCAGGATATTTATTCTATTTGATTTTAGATTTTTATCGAAAATAGTAATTTGACCAGAGCTTACTTTAGTTAAGCTCAGTAACATTTTAATGACTGTTGTTTTACCTGCACCATTCGGACCTAAAAAGCCATAGACTTGTCCTTTTGGTACATTAAGATTAACGCTTTTAATCACCTGTTGTTTCCCAAAATACTTACTTAAGTCAGTTGTTTTTACGATTGTCTCCATTTCAATCACCTCATTCATTTGATACATTCATCTTAAAATTCCGAGGTTAATTGAAGTTTTGTTCAAGTTTAAGTTTAGTTTAAGAATTGCTTCAAGCTATCTATAGAAAGTGAATTCACTTTATAATGAACTAAAGAGGTGAGTCGATGACTTCAGTGTTATATGTAGAGGATAATGTAGAAATTGGCGAGTGGGTGGAACGAGAGCTAGTAGAGTCGGGCATGACAGTGACGTGGTTAAAATCAGGAGACGAGGCAGTGAGTCTTGCCGAAAATCATGATTTGGTAATATTAGATGTCATGCTACCGGGTATTGATGGCTTCACCGTTGGTCAACGTATTAAAAACAAATATGCCGATAAACCACTCATAATGTTAACAGCACTAGGAGCAGTAGAAGATAAGGTACAAGGCCTCGGTTTTGCTGATGATTATTTAACAAAGCCTTTTAGCATGGAAGAATTGATTGCTAGAATCAAAATGTTGATGAGAAGACAGGGGCAGGGTCAGAGGCAAAATGAACTAATCGAAATTGAGCATTTAAAAGTTTATCTTAATGAACATCAAGTATTTGAGGGGAAAAATGATGATGAAATTAGACTGACAGCTAAAGAACTAAAAATCTTCTTTTTTCTATTAGAAAATAAAAATCAAATTCTCACCAAAGAACAAATTTATGAAGCTGTGTGGAATGAATCATATATACCTGGAGATAAGTCCATCAATGTCCATATTAGGCACCTAAGAGAAAAGATAGAAGATGATTCGAGTCAGCCAAAAATTATCGAAACGATACGCGGAATTGGATATCGGGTGAGATTATGAAAAAAATTAAAAGAAGACTCTTATATCAGTTTATTGTCCTAACCTTAATTGGAATAGTGATTTTACCATTCTCACTATATATATCAGTTGTGATTATACCTACAATATTTCCGAATTTCACAGAACTTAAGAGCCGTTATGTGATTACATTTTTATTGTTCTTTGGCATTTGTTTAATCTACTTAATCATATCTTTTTATTTCTTTATGAGAATAAGACGACGGATTGTTCACCTGCAAAGATCAATGCAGTTAGAGAATGATCGTACAGAATTGGAACCTATAGAAATTAGCCAAGATGACGAAATTGGTGAATTAGAAGAAAGTTTCAATGAGATGGTACAGAAGTTAAATGAGAGTTACCAAAAAGAGCTAGATGAAGAGAAACTGAGAAGGACATTAATAGCGAATCTGTCACATGACTTAAAGACACCATTGACGGCTATGAGAGCACAGATGTCTTCGTTTGATCAAAATGAATATGCCAAAGAAGTTAGGACGATGAACAATAATATAGATGATATAAGTCATTTAATTGATAGTCTATTAGCTTTTTCATTACTCAGTGCCAACAAACACCCTTATGAAGAAGAAAACATTAACTTAAGTAGACATCTAAGGTCTTATATCGCCAACTGGTATCTAGTATTTGAAGAAGAAGGTTTTACGGTAGACGTAGATATCCAAAATGAAGATATTAAAATATCTACTGATATTAATATGATAAACCGTCTTTTAAATAACATCGTACAAAATGTTCTAAGGCATGCACATGACGGAAAATATATAAAATTTGAACTGAACAATCAGGCGATTATTATCTCCGATAAAGGCCGAGGATTGAGTGAAGATAGTAAAGGAAGTGGTGCAGGTATTGGCTTAAAAATTATGGACTTACTTTCTGAAAAACTAGGCTTCAAACTGAATTTTAAGGAAGACAGTGGCTTAGTTGTAACCATAAACTTCGACGAATAATTGATACAAAAAGACCATCCAAGAGGATGGTCTTTGTCATTCATCTTATAATTTCTTATCATCAATAGAATTTAGGTAGCTATGCACTTCATCAATAACTGACTCTAGTGAACCTTCTTCAAATGGTGATTTCAAGTTAGCGAGTTCTACAAGTGAATTGAACGGTAAGGAACCGCCGACTTTACATAGTGCAAGGTAGTCTTTCCAAGCATCTTCAAAGTCTTCTTTGGCACGTTTCCAGAACTGTAGGGCACATACTTGAGCAAGTGTGTAGTCAATATAGTAGAACGGTGCACCAAAGATGTGACCTTGCTTATGCCAAAAGGCACCGGATTCTAGTGGTTCAATACCATCATAGTCTGTTGATGGTAAATATTTAGCCTCAATTTTCTTCCATTCATGACGTCTTTCTGCTGGTGTTAATTCTGGATTTTCATAGACGACATGCTGGAATTCATCCACTGCTACACCGTATGGTAAGAACGAAATAGAGTCTGCCATATGAGAAAATTTAAACTTGTCTGTATCTTCTTTAAAGAACAACTCCATCCATGGATAAGTGAAGAACTCCATAGACATAGAGTGAATCTCGGCGGATTCTAATGTCGGGAATGAATATTCAGGAACTGTAATATTACGTGACATATATGTCTGGAAGGCGTGTCCTGCTTCGTGTGTTAAAACTTCAACATCACCTTGTGTACCATTAAAGTTAGAGAAGATAAAAGGCGCATTATAGTCAGCGATCATCGTACAATAACCGCCGCCTTCTTTACCTTTTTTAGCTTCTACATCAAAGAGGTCACGTTCTGTCATAAAGGTATAGAACTCATCTGTTTCGGGTGAGAGTGCTTTATACATCTCAGCACCATTGTTCATAATATCTTTAGTTTTTCCTTTAGGCGTTGCATTCCCTGTTAAGAATTCAAAGTTGCTGTCATAGCTTTTCAATGAATCAAGACCGATGCGTTGACGCTGACGTTCTTTAAGCTCTGTCACAATAGGAACGACATATTCTTCAACTTGTTTTCTAAATTTCTCAACCATTGTACGGTCATAGTCGATACGATTCATGCGAATATATCCGAGTTCGACAAAGTCTTTGTAACCTAAAGTCGTCGCAATTTCATGACGTGTTTTTACAAGTTGGTCATAGATATCATCAATCTCATCTAGGTGCTCACCCATAAAGCCATTCACTGCTAAGGCAGCATCTTTTCTAACCTGACGGTCAGGGTTCTGAGTGTAGGGTGCAAATTCAGAAAGATTGAGTTTCTTACCATCGAAGTCAATCTCAGCTGATGCGAGTAACTTATCATATTGTGTAGATAATTTATTTTCTTTTTGAAGTAGTGACTTAACTGATGGATCAAAAGATTTTAAAGCATTGTCAGATAGTGCGAACAATTGAGCGCCAAATCTTTCTTCAAGTTCCGCTCTAAATTTACTTTCAGTAATCGCTTTACGATAGCGATTTTGAATCTCAGTAAATGACGGCTCATGCTCATCAAAGAAGGTACGTTCCTCATCGTAGAACTTATCTCTAGTGTCGATAGAAGAACGGATAGATGCAAGTGTAGCCATCGTATCTAAATGATCAAATTCGACGTTTAACTTATCGATTACAGCAACTTGATCATCTACAGTTTCACTCGATTCGAACTCCCCTAATAGTTCGTCTACTGTCGCTTCAAATTTTTCTAAATCAGGTCTTTCGTATTTAAAATCTTTGAACTTTGTTACCATCCTTATATTCCCCCTTAAGTGTCTTGATGCCATTTTAGCACAAGCTTTAAAAAATCTACTATAAATAAGCGATCAAATCTTGCAATAAATAGGGTGAATATGGGTATTATAAAATAACGGTTTTTATCGTTAATTAAAAAGTATAATGAAAAGAGGCGCACATATGAAAAAGTATCTGATACCGATTGGTGTATTAGCAGCAGTTATTATTATTGTTTTAATTATGATTGTACCAAGGTACAACAGCTTAGTTAATTTAGATGAAGAGGTTAATGGAAAGCAATCTCAGATTGAAACTCAGCTCCAAAGACGTGGGGATTTAATTCCAAACCTAGTGAGCACAGTTCAAGGTTATGCTTCTCATGAGGAAGAAATATTTACTGATATTGCAGATGCTCGTTCTAGAATTGCAAGTTCTGAAGGTAATGTCGAAGAAATGGCTGAGGCAAATAATGAGATGACAAGTGCTTTGTCTCGTTTATTAGCAATCTCTGAGAACTATCCAGAACTACAGGCGAGTGAGCAATTTACAGGTCTAAGAGATGAGTTAGCAGGTGCGGAAAACAGAATTGCTGTCGCACGCCAGGACTACAATACAGCTGTTCAAGAGTACAATAGAAATACAAGAACTTTCCCAGGTAATATTATTGCTGGTATTTTTAACTTCGATGAAAAACCTTACTTCGAAGCGGATGATTCTGCACAGGATGCACCAGAGGTTGATTTTAATACGAACCAAGATGACGAAGATGGTGGCGAGTAATGCAAAAGCTTATTGCTTTTATTGGTGTCGTTTTGAGCTTTTTACTCATTACGACGCCAGCAGAAGCAAGAGTCGATTTACCGGCGCTTAATGAAAATCATTATTTTGTGCAGGATAATGCTGATGTACTCAGTCAATCTGCCATATCTGAAATCAATGACATGGGTACGCATTTAGAAGAAGGTACCGGTGCTGAGCTACTATTACTTACCATGGACTCGACTGGCCAAGAACACCGTCAAGACTTCGCACTGCGCGCACTCAGAGAATATGGTGTAGGTAAGAGTGAAGAAGATAATGGGATTGTTATCTTTCTCAATCTTGATAACGACAATGAGTTCAATAATAGAGGTGTGGAAATTCAAGTTGGTTATGGCGTTGAGGGTTATTTAAACGACGCCAAGCTCGGTCGAATTATAGACAATGTCGCATATGATGATCTTGTTGCGGGCAATTATGAGGCAGCAATGACCAACCTTTACACTGCGATTTACGAGGAGTCGTTAGAAGCATACGGCTATGAAGATGGGGAATTTACAAGAGAACAACCAGCGTCTGATGAAGGTGAAGAAGAGCCAGATAGTTTCTTTGCCGTTTTAATTAGACTCGCAATCTTTATGGTGATTTTATATGTAATCTACTCTATATTCAACGGTGGTTCAGGTGGTTCAGGGACTGGCGGCTCAGGTGGTCGTAGACGCGGTCGTAATGGTCCGGTCATCTTCTTCCCACCCGGAGGTGGTTCATCTGGAGGCTCCGGCGGCTTTGGCGGCGGTTTCGGTGGCTTCGGTGGAGGATCCGGAGGCGGCGGTGGTGCTGGCCGAGGATTCTAAAAGATAAGCATGTAAAAACGCTCTGTAGCTAATACTACAGAGCGTTTTTAATTTTACATAAAGAATGTCGTTAAAATTAAGTTCAGTTGGTCTTGGAGTTCAGCCGCCTGTTCTAAATAATCTCTAAAGACAGTTTGAATCAAGACAACGATACCGTTCATCAAGATATGAACGATGATTGGAACGAGTAATCGACCACTCATGACATATAAGAAACTAAAGACATATGACATAGAAAGATAGACAAGAATATGGGTGAAGTCAGCGTGAGCAACAGCAAATATTAAACCACTCACGAGTCCTGCAACTAAGAAGGCAATGACTTTTTGAGTTGTAGAATTTGCTTTAAATAGTTCGAAAATCTCAGCAAATATTGCTCTTCTAAATACATATTCTTCTATAATCGGTCCAAATAATACGACGACGAGCACCATAAATGGAGAAGAGAAAATCATATCGACGATTTCCATCGTATTTTCACTTTCGACAGGGTTTCCGAGTATAGAAATATTGATTAAACTTGCGACAATTTGTGAAAGGTAGGCAAGTACCACCCCACCGATAATCCAGACAGTTGTAAGTAATGGATCAGACTGTTTGCCAAGTTCAATACGATTTTTGTTCTTGTGAAGATTACCGATAACGATAACGATGATTGCACCGAGTGCAAAGGTAATAATCTGATATGGAATCATTTTTTCGACCAGTTCATTTGGTCCAAGTGTCGGATCTAAAGCAGCAAAAACCAAACCGATAGGTAAGAGTGCAAATTGTACTGCCAAGAATGTTAAAATTATAAGTAGGCTATATAAGCGTCTCAAGATTAAACCTCCAATTTCGAATAATTTTATCTTACATTAAAATGAAGTAAGTCAAAAGTATTTCAGTCTTTTTGCTTGCAATATTGACCAATTTTGATTAATATAATTTGTGTTAGCACTCTGATGTAAAGAGTGCCAGCTCATTGTTATTTTATAATTAAGCAAGAATAATAAGGAGGCCATTTCCATGCTAAAACCAATTGGAAATCGTGTAATAGTAGATTTAACACAAAAAGAAGAAAAAACAACTAGCGGTATTATTTTAACTGACTCGGCAAAAGAAAAACCTCAAGAAGGTGTTGTCGTTGCTGTTGGTACAGGCCGTGTCTTAGAAAATGGAACGACTGTAGATATGCAAGTTAAAGAAGGCGACAGAGTCGTTTATCAGAAATTTGCTGGTTCAGAAGTTGAATATGGTGACAATACTTACTTAATTTTATCAGATTCAGAAATCTTAGCAGTTGTAGAATAATTAATAATTAACATATTATGAAATTTTGGAGGTATAATCATGGCTAAAGAACTTAAGTTTTCAGAAGATGCACGTCAGTCAATGCTTGCTGGTGTGGACAAATTAGCGAATGCTGTAAAAGTGACGATGGGTCCTAAAGGACGTAACGTCGTTTTAGATAAACCATATGCTGCACCATTAATCACTAATGATGGTGTGACGATTGCAAAAGAAATTGAACTTGAAGACCGATATGAAAACATGGGTGCAAAACTTGTAGCAGAAGTTGCAAACCAGACAAATGAAATTGCTGGTGACGGTACAACAACTGCGACAGTACTTGCGCATGCGATGATTCAAGAAGGTCTTAAGAACGTAACAAGTGGTGCAAACCCAGTTGGTATACGTACAGGTATTGGTAGAGCGGTAGACCGTGCAGTAGAAGCACTTCAAGAAATTTCTAAACCTGTACAAGACAAAGAATCTATTTCTCAAGTTGGTTCAATCTCAGCAGATGATCCTGAAATTGGAGAGTATATCTCTGAAGCTATGGAGAAAGTCGGCAATGACGGTGTCATCACGATTGAAGAATCACGTGGCTTCAAAACTGAATTGGAGGTCGTTGAAGGTATGCAATTTGATCGTGGTTATTTATCCCCTTATATGGTGACGGATTCAGAGAAAATGATAGCTGAACTGGATAACCCTTATATCTTAATCACTGATAAGAAGATTTCTAATATCCAAGACTTAGTGCCATTACTTGAACAAATCGTTCAATCTTCACGTCCAATTCTAATTATTGCTGACGACGTTGATGGCGATGCAATGACGAACTTAGTCTTAAACAAAATCCGTGGCACATTTAATGTGATTGCAGTTAAAGCACCTGGATTTGGTGACCGTCGTAAAGCGATGCTAGAAGACATTGCAGTATTAACAGGTGGTCAAGTGATCACTGATGAGTTAGGACTTGAACTTAAAGACGCAACTTTAGATTTACTTGGTAGTGCAAGTAAAGTTCACGTAACTAAAGATGATACGACGATTGTTGAAGGTTCAGGAGACAAAAATGTAATCGATGGACGTGTCGGTCAAATCAAAGCACAAATTGAAGAAACAACTTCAAGCTTCGATAAAGAAAAACTTCAGGAACGCCTTGCTAAATTAGCAGGTGGTGTTGCAGTAATCAAAGTCGGTGCGGCAACAGAAACTGAAATGAAAGAACGTAAACTACGTATTGAAGATGCCCTGAACTCAACACGTGCAGCTGTTGAAGAAGGTATCGTTGCAGGCGGTGGGACAGCACTTGCAGGTGTGCACAGTAAAGTCGCTGAATTAGAGGCAGAAGGTGACGAACAAACAGGTATCAATATTGTCCTTAAAGCATTAGAAGCGCCGTTAAGACAAATTGTTGAAAATGCTGGACTAGAAGGTTCAGTAATTGTACAACAACTTAAAAACCAAGAAGCTGGTGTTGGATATAATGCTAAAACAAATGAATGGGTTAACATGGTAGAAACAGGTATTGTGGATCCTACAAAAGTAACTCGCTCTGCCTTACAAAATGCAGGATCAGTCGCTGCAATGTTCTTAACAACAGAAGCTGTTGTTGCTGACATTCCAGAAGAAAACGGTGGCAGCGACATGAGTGGCATGGGTGGCGGCATGCCAGGTATGATGTAATAGATGTAAATTTTGATTGAGGTATGTCCCTTTATAAGGGGCATACCTTTTTTATTTTTGATTTGGTGGTGGAAGGTCCATAAGACATCAGGAAGGGCGTGTCGAATAGACAAAAGGAGTTGAAAATTCTATTGGGCATGCCGAAAAGAGAGTCGAATAGACAAAAGAGGGTGAAAATTCCATTGGACATGTTTAAAATGCTAGCCAATAGAAAAAAGCCCTTGAACCATGTGGTCAAGGGTGACTCATTATTATTCTGGCAAGATTCTATCGCCAAACTTCTTAAATATGAAGGTTCCAATTAGCGTCATAATCAGTGTAGAAGCACCGACAGTCATGACACTGAACCAGTATGGAATGCCAAGCACTAGGTAAAGTGCTAGAGCGACAATTAGTCCGGAAAGTATAGAATATTGTACGGCGTTGAGCCATACATTTTTAACGAAATATGAAATCGTATACGCGATGATTCCGATTACTAAACCGACAGCAACATCAATAAGGCCTAAGCTCGAAAAGGCATTAGCAATTGCTAAACCTAATAAAATACCTGGAATGTATTTGCGGTTAAAAAATGGAATGACACAGAGAATCTCACTGACTCTCAGTTGAATGGCACCGGTACCGATAGGGTTGATGACTGTGAGTGCAACATAAATTGCAGCTAAGACGGCGTTTATTGCCAAATCTCTAACGTTCATAATGGTAATTCTCCTTAGTTTTTTTGACAGGGAGTTTGCGAACCTGTGTATTATTTTTTGACTATAATCGTTTCTTTTCTTTCACCAGTTTGCTGACCTTTATAGAATGTCCGCTCGATAAAAGTCATGTTATCGTCGTGATCAACAAGAATGACTGAAGAACATCTTGTACCATATTCAAAATCTGGAATATTGATGAATAATGGTGAGAGTTGTTTCTCTAATCCAAAGTCTACACCTGTTTGTTGGACTTGATCATCTGATGCTTCTTCAGTATTGCCGAGTAATGTAAATAATGCTTCTATATCAATGTCATCATCGGTGAGGACTTTATCCAGTTCGGCTTTACCGATTAAAACTTTTGGCCAGGGGCTGTTGAGGAATTCATTGGACAGACCATGGGTGCCAGGTGTAATTTCACTGATATCGTACTGATAGTTGTTCATATAGTAGAGACGGTCAGTGTCTCCAACAAGTAAGTTGTAGCCAGCATAATCTTCATTTTTAGACTTTAATTGGTTTAAATATTCTTCACCATTTTGGTGTGATAATAGATAATTAACAATCAATTCACCACGAGACTTGTCAGCAATTTTGGTCATTTCATGAGCATTACGAATATTAGTCAATGCTCCTATTTTACCTGACTTTGTGATCGCAAGCCAGGTTCCATTTGCTTTTAAATCCCGACCACCAAAAATATTTGGATGATCATCCCACCAAGCTATTTGTGAAGTTGGTCGTTCAAAGGACTCATCACGATTGGCTGCCATAATCATTTTATATTTATGGTGTGCGCCAATATTAAAATTAATTAAACACATTAAACTCACTCCATGGATAGGTGCTAGGCGGCTGACAGTTAACCTCAATATATTCATCTTTTGTTGGGTGCTTAACCTTTAAATAGGTTGAATACAGGGCAATCTGTCTTCCAGCTTCAGCATTTTTATTATATTTTTGATCGCCAATTAATGGATGGCCTGCATGGGACAATTGGACTCTAATTTGGTGCGAGCGGCCTGTATGTAGTTTGACTTTAACCAGAGATAAACCATCTACTGCCTCTTTGACTTCATAGTCCAATTTTGCCTCTTTGGTATTTTTGTGGTTTTTGTGTACAACTTTCGAAATATTTTTTGCCTGGTTTTTGAAGAGGTAATTCGTTAAGGTCCCTTTTTTCTGATTCAAAGTACCTTCAACTACCGCATGGTATTCACGTTCTAACTTATGCAAACGTACTTCATTTGATAGTCTGGATGCAGCTTTAGATGTTCTTGCAAACACAATCGCACCACCAACGGGACGGTCTAGACGGTGTACTAGACCTAAAAAAACATCTCCAGGCTTATTGTATTTTTCTTTTATATATGCTTTTAATAGAGTTAAGAGATCTTCATCTTCTGAAGAGTCCGCTTGAACAGGTATATTAACAGGCTTGTCGACAATCAACAGATGATTATCTTCATATAATACATTGATATTCACGAATTTAAGCTCCTTAAAATTGGTAGTTTATATTATATCATGTTGGGGCGTCATTAATGAGTGAATGACTCAGATGAGGTGACTTATGAAAAAGCGTTACGTCTTGTACATCGTTTTGTTATTTATCGTGCTCATTCCCTTAGTTGTGATGACAGCTCGCCATTTTATGCCGGTTCCAAATGATGTTTCCTATGAATCAGAATTCTATCAAACTGATGATGTGAATTTTTTGTATGACATTACTTTGATGAATGCTGAAGGTGAGTCACAATCCAAGCAACAAATTATTGATGAGATTTACCAGATGATTGATGAGGCAGAAGACTTTCTCGTTATCGACATGTTCTTATTTAATGATGACTATGACCATGAAACTTTAGATTTTCCAACCATATCACAAGATTTAGCAGACAAACTAATTGATAAAAAGAATAAAAATCCAGACTTAGAAATTGTTTTTATAACAGATCCGATCAATACATTTTATGGAACCTATACACCAGATCACCTAGCTGCTCTTGAAGAAGCGGGTATCCACCTTATCTATACTGATTTATCTAAGCTCAGAGACTCTAACTCGATTTATTCAGGGGTTTATCGTTCATATTTACAGTATTTGGGGACCTCAAAAGAAGCTTGGCTGACCAATGCGCTTAGGCCCGATGGCCCTGAAGTTAATATTCGTTCATATATACAGATGTTGAACTTTAAAGCCAATCATAGAAAAGTTGTCATCAATGAGAAAGATGTATTGGTAACTTCCTTAAATCCACATGATGCAAGTGCGTATCATTCAAATATTGCTTTAAAGACTAGTGGACCAATTATCGAAGAATTTCTAGATTCGGAAAGAGCTGTCGTGAACTTTAGCGGTGGAGATACACGAATCTTTAGTGATTTCAAAGATGGGCTTGAAACTGAAGATGAGACTGGCGAATACAAAGTGAAATTCATGACAGAAGGTAAGATTAAAGAAAATATTTTGACTATGATAGATGAGGCTGATTCTGAAAATCATCTGAAGATTGGGCTGTTTTATTTGTCAGACCGTGATGTTATTGAGGCGTTAAAATCAGCACTCGACCGTGACGTGAATGTGAAGTTGATTTTGGATATAAATAAAGATGCCTTCGGTAATGAGAAGAACGGGGTGCCAAATAAGCCGGTGGCAGATGAATTGATGTCCTATGAAAATCCACCGGAAATCCGTTGGTATAAATCAAGTGGTGAGCAATATCACTCAAAATTTATCATGTTAGAAACTGAGGATGAAGTCATCTTTAATGGCGGGTCAGCCAATTTTACGAGACGAAATTTAGACGATTATAACCTCGAGACAAATATGATGGTGACTGCACCAAAAGATAGTGACTTTGCTTCCCATGTGACGACGTACTATGACACACTTTGGAATAATGACGGGGCAGAATATACTTTAGACTATGAAGAAGAGGCTGAAGAGTCACTTGGTAAGACTATTTTGTATAGAATACAAGAATTTCTCGGTCTATCGACATTTTGATTTATATTTAGTGCGCGCTTATCACCGAAAAAAATAGAAATGGTGATAAGTGCCAGAAATAAAGGTGATTTATCACCGAAAAGAGTAGAAATGGTGATAAGTGCCAAAAACATAGCATACTTATCACCGAGAACTTTATATTAACTTCATTTTTAGACCTTCATGACTTGCTCTAAAACCTAGGTGTTCATAAAAGCGTAAGGCGTCAACTCTTTGTTTGTCTGTGGTCAGTTGAATAAGATTACATCCGCGTTCTCTTGCTATTTGAATGGCATAGTCAATCATTTTAGATCCGACCCCGGTTCCGCGTATGTTTGAAGATGTTCTGACGCCTTCAATGGTTGCTCTCCATCCACCTTGATGTGTGAGATAGGGTGTAAAAGTAACTTGCATGACACCGATAATATCATTTTCTAAATTAGCAACAATTAATTTATTGTTTTGATCTGCTTCAATAGCTTCAAATGCTTTTAAATAGCTTTCAGGCAAAGGTAATTCAAAGTGTTCACGTTTACTACCTAGTACATCATCCGCAAGCATTTCAACAATACTTTCTAAATCTTGCCTGTCTGCTTCACTAAAAGTAACTGCTGGATTCAAGCTTAAAACCCACTTTCTATTACTAGATAATTTTTGCACCTAAGGAATTCTTGAAGTGGTCAAGTGCTGCCTTATGTCCTTCTGGATTAAAGCTTTGTACTGCAGCTTCATGAATCACAATATCAAAACCTTTATTATAGGCATCAATCGCTGTATGTAAAATACAAATATCTGTACACACACCGACTAAATGAATTTCAGTTATACCACGCGTCTTCAAACGGAGCTCGATATCCGTACCAACAAAAGCAGAGTAGCGGGTTTTATCGGTATAGTAGACATTATCTTTATCTTTATTCTCCTGGTAAAGCGCTTCTAACTTACCGTATAAATCACGACCACTTGTACCAATGATATTGTGAGGTGGGAAAAGCTTGGTTTCTGGATGGTAGGGATCGTCTGCTTCATGTGCATCAATCGCTAATATCGTATAGTCACCATTGTCGATAAAATCTTTAGTAATTTTTACTAACGCATCGTGTACATCTTGTGCGGGTTTACCTGCTGTAAGCTTTCCGTCATCTGCCACAAAGTCATAAGTATAATCAATATTTAATAAGGCTTTCATCAATGGATTCTCCTTTATAAAAAAGACAATGGCAGCTACCATTGTCTTTTTTAAATATTATTTTTTATTTACTGATGCATCGTAGATTGAATCGATCGCTTCAGCGAGTTTCGCATCAAATTCTTCGTCTGATTGATCCGCACGTAAATCACTTGAAAGTGCACGTGAGAAGCTAGCTATCACACCGTGATTTTCTTTTAGTAGTTCGTTTGCTTCATCACGAGTATATCCACCAGATAAGGCAACAACACGAATCACATTAGGGTGATCAACCAAGGCTTTGTACTGATCCGCAACTGTTGGGATCGTCAATTTCAACATCACTAACTCATCTTCAGCAAGTGTGTCTAATTGTTGTAAGATTTCTCTGTTTAAGATTTCTTCGATTTCTTTTTTGTCTTCAGCATGAATGTTAACTTCAGGCTCAATGATTGGCACTAAGCCAGCAGCGATAATTTGTTTACCAACTTCAAACTGCTGGTCCACAATTGCCTTGATGCCTTCTTCATTTGCTGAAAGTATGTTAGAGCGCATTTTTGTACCGAAGATGTGACGGTTATTTGCACGCGCTAGTAAATCTTCAAGGTTCGGCATAGGTTTCATTAACTGTACGCCATTCTCTTCGTCAGCTAAGCCCTTGTCGACTTTTAAGAAAGGTACAACACCTTTGTTTGCTAAATAATTTCCTGTGTATTCACCTTCAACTTCACGGTCCATTGTCTGTTCGAAAAGGATCGCACCTAGAACTTTATCAGAAGTAAATGAAGGTGAAGTTACAATACGTGTACGCATTTCATGTACAAGGTCGAACATTTCATCTTCATTAGAGTACTGGCTTTCATCGACACCATAAGCTTTTAATGCTTTAGGCGTACTTCCGCCACTTTGGTCTAAGGCAGCTATAAAGCCGTTACCTTGTTTTACTTTATCAAGCTGTTCTTGATTCATTAAATAACACTCCTTTAAAAGTTTTACACTCCTTTATAGTATGCTAAAAAAAGCGCTTAACTGCAAGTTCAAATCTTTAACCTTAAACAAATTTCAGTTAGGATGAAAGTAGCATTAATGATTCACACAAAACTTAGGAGGCACACTCATGGCAGAATTCGTTTCATTAGGTAAGTCAGAAGTTGCTGTACACCCTATTGCACTTGGTACAAACTTTGTAGGTGGACATAACCTATACAAAGATGTTGATGAAGAAGCGGGGAAAAATACAGTTAGAGAAGCAATTGATGCAGGCGTAACAATGTTAGACACAGCTTTTATATATGGTCCGAAGCGTTCTGAGGAACTAATTGGTGAAGTTTTAAAAGAATATAATCGTGAAGATATTGTTGTTGCGACTAAAGCGGCACAGAACTATGATGACAACGGTGAAATGTTTGTTGATAATTCACCAGAATTTTTTCGTGAAGCCGTAGATGCGGCCCTAGAAAGATTAGACACTGATTATATAGATTTATTTTATATTCACAATCCAGATAGTGAAACACCAAAAAATGAGGCAGTTGCAGCCTTACAAGAATTAAAAGAACAAGGGAAGATTAAGGCGATTGGCGTCTCAAATTTTTCTTTAGAACAACTTAAAGAAGCGAATCAAGATGGTTATGTTGACGTCATTCAAAATGAATATAATCTTTTTAATAGAGAAGCAGAAGATGGAATTTTACAATATACGGCAGATAACAACATTACCTTTATTCCTTTCTTCCCTCTAGCTGCAGGCTTGTTAGCAGGGAAGTACGATGAAAATACAAAATTTGATGATTTAAGAGCTAATCTACCGTACTACCAGGAAGATACCTTTAAGGAGAATTTAGCTAAAGTTGATCAATTAAAAGCTTTTGCAGAAAAATATGGTGAAGATGTTGCACAGATTGTACTTGCATTTTACTTCACGAGACCATCATTAGATGTGATTATTCCTGGTGCTAAAAAAGGTGAACAAATTAAAGAAAACATGAGAGCGGCAGAAATAGACTTAGATCCAGAAGATGTTGAATTCATAGATGAGTTGTTTAAGAAATAGCATGGTTGCTAGCCTATTATATAAAACGTACTAGACTCCCCAAGGAGTCTAGTGCGCTTTTTTTCTATAAGTCCCATCAAAGCCACCGACTTATAGAAAAAGCAGGGCGAAATTTCCACAACTCACCCGAATGCAGTGGACTTATAGAAAAAAGGGCTAGGAACTTTATCCTAACCCTGATAACTTCATCATAACTGTGTACTTTTCCGTTGATTGTTGAAAATAATTCCAATAATCAAGAAAGCTACAGTGTATAGGAGCAACACTGCGATTGACGGTATGGTCTCTGACCAAGTGATGTCTGAGGCACCGTAAATCTGTGTATAGTGGTAAAGCGGTAGGAACTCTGCGACTCGTCTTGCAGTATCTCCGAACAATTCTATTGGTACGAATATACCTGACATAAAGGCTAATCCTAGGGTGATTAGATTCGCGAGCCCATTGACCATGAAGCGGTTTGTTGTCAGTGCATTAATGGCAAATTGCATGGCGAGTGTAAATAGCGTAATCAATAGTAGAGCGACGAGTATCTTACCTAGTGGTATACCATCTAAACGGTCATAATATAAACCGACGAGTCCAAAGAACATGATGAGTGTTGCAAATATACCGACAAGAGACTGACTGGATAAAATTTGAATGGCGCTAGAGGTAGATGATACTGGTGCTGCAATAATACGCTTTTGTAACTCTGGTTTATTGTACTCAGACATCAAGTTACCGATCGTTAACATCAACAGTAACATAAGCCAGTAAGCAGCAAAGTTAGAATAAGCAGCAGCATTGTTATAGTTTTCTTCACTGCTTGCTAAGCCATCATCATTTAAAGACACTTCAACTCTTTCATTTAATGCTGTATCGAGTTGTTCTGTATCGAGTTGACCGCTTTCGTTATATTGCGCATTCATGAACATGAGTACTTTTGATATCTCGGTCTCTAATTGAGTACTTGCTGTCGCTCGTTCATCACTAATGATTTCAACTGCAGCATCACCTTGTTGAACGAGGTCCTCAAAGTTAGGATCAATAATAATCGCCCCGTGAATTTCTGAAAGGAACACCGCTT
The DNA here is from genome assembly GCF_036665975.1 of Jeotgalicoccus huakuii. Lineage (NCBI taxonomy): Bacteria > Bacillati > Bacillota > Bacilli > Caryophanales > Staphylococcaceae > Jeotgalicoccus > Jeotgalicoccus huakuii. The sequence goes on from NZ_JAVIYN010000006.1 coordinate 33,483, forward strand.
CTTCTAATGTTGAACGTGCTTTGTCATTGACAACTTCTACTTGATTGCCATGTTCTAAATAATCGATTAAAGCCTCTGAACTTTCAGATTCTGAATAATCAACGACAGTGATTCTAAGTGACTGTGATTCGAACTCTCCTTGATCAGAAAATTGACTGAACATCGCTGCAATTAAGAAGAACACGATAGCAAGTGGCAAGATCAGCCACTTATACTTCCAAAAGTGTAGGAGAATTACTCTAAATATTGTCATATTGTTTCCTCCTTAAAGCGACAAGTGTAATCAAGGCTGAGACAAGTGTGATACCAACAAGATACAATATAGTCATCCAATAGCCATCATAATTCCCCATCAAATTGACTCGGTAAATCGAATCAGTAATGTGTGCAAGTGGATTAAGCTGGTTAATCAAAGGTGCTTGTTGATTGATCATGCCTCTTAAGCCAGGACCCATAAGACCCGCTAGAAATGCTAGGCCAACAATGAGTACGACAGGGAAGATAGATTTCACATTTATATTTACTTTCGGTGTTAAACCGATAATGTAACCTAATCCTAGACCGGCAAAGTTCGCGGCAAGCACGATTCCTAGTGTTGCAGGTAGATTATTAAACAAATTATCTTGATAGAATATCATCAAGAAGCCGATGACAATTCCTGATGAAAACAGTCCTAACACGAGAGAGGCTAGTGAACTTGCTAAAATATAGAGCGACTTAGAAAATGGGCTGGCGGAGAATCTGGCACCCATAGTAGACAGGTTCGGTCTCATCGATGAAATAAGCTCCATACTCGTGAACATGGTATAGAGTGAAATCATTGCTATCGTCGAGTAGAACATTACCACTTGAGGCTCAGTATCCATATCCGTTGTTTGAATAAAGTCAGTTTCATAATTAAAGTTTTCTGGTGAAACTCCGAGTGTACCAGTTTGGTGAACTTGATTTAAAACAGATTCTAAGACGGTTTGTTCAAAACCACTACCTTCTACAAGAAGGCTTCCATCTGAACTAATATATCCAGTGATTGCTTCGTCAGATAAGTCGGTTCGTGCATTTGACTCGGTCATCTCTTGAACATTGATAAATTCAATTTCTTCTAAGACAGCAGTATATTCATATTGACTGTCTACACCGACATCAATGTCAGATAGCTCATTACTACCAAGGTTAGCTGTGGTTGCCATGAATATTGTTACCAAGACGAGAGGATAAGCAATCGTCCAAAAAAGGAAGCCAAAATCCTTAAAGTTAATTAACAGTAAATACTTGGTTAAACGTAAGAGATTCATTAGTCCCTCAACTCCTTACCTGTTAGCTCCAGGAAGATATTACTTAGAGATGGTTGTTCACTTCGTATTTCTGTATAAGTCAGAGAATTTTCTTCGATAAAGTGAATCAAATTCGTTAGATTGTTATTGTTTTTATCGAATTGGATGTTATAGGTATTGTTGGATTTAATGACTTGATTGACGTTTCTAATATTCTCCAACAATTCCTTTAGATTGTCTGGTTCTGAGATGAACTTAACGGTGATACTTTCTGTAGTGGATATAGAATTCTGTAAGTCTTCTAAAGAACCAGCAGCAATATTTCGCCCATTATCCATGATGACAAACGAATCACATAGGTCTTCTGCCTCTTCTAAATAGTGGGTTGTATATATCACTGTTGTGCCCTGATCCTTCATCTTTTTTACGCCATCTAAAATGAAATTACGACTCTGAGCATCGACGGCGACAGTCGGTTCATCTAAAAATAAGATATCCGGCTTATGTGCGATACCACAGGCGATATTAAGGCGACGCTTCAAACCACCTGATAGGTGACCTGGGGTAAACTTTCTATATTTTTCAAGTCCTACAAAGTTAATGGCTTCATCGACTAGTTCTTTTCGTTTCGCTGGATTTTTTACATACAGCCCACAGAAGAAATCGACGTTTTCTACGACATTTAGTTTTTCAAAAATAGCGAGTTCTTGTGGCACGATCCCAATTCTCGCTTTTGTTTTATTATTATTTGGATTTACAGGCTGTCCAAATAATTCAATCGTACCTTGATCGAATTTTAGGAGGGATAACATGCAATTAATTGCAGTTGTTTTACCACAACCGTTCGGACCAAGTAAGCCTACAATTTCATTTTTTCCTGCATGAAATGAAAAATGGTCTAATGCAATAACATCCTTATAGCGTTTAACGACTTTGTCGACAGAAATCATAATATTTCCTCCCTGTATAATATTGATTAATTTAAGTTTATAATAGGAATGAATCTGCCGTTAGTGTCTCTGGTCATGATATCAAGTGACAAATGTCATATTGTGAGGTGAAAAGATGGGGAACTTAAATGAAAAGATGATGACTTTTTTGATCTTGTTAATTTATTATCTGTTTGCTGAAAGTGAAGCATCAGTGATTATCGTACTTGTGTCATTCATACTATTTTTTGTCTCAGACGTATTTAAGACAAGATACATCGCCTATTTCTCTGTTATCATCATGTTTATGCTGTTGTTTTTGGACACACATTTCGTTTACTTTGTTCCAGCAGCGACTTATGTGCTCTTACAACTTGTCGGGCCATACAGTATCGTTGGATTCATCCCCCTTTTTTTACTTTCGGAATGGGTCCTCTTAATATTTAGTGTATTACTGATGTACCTATCTTTTTTATCATTAAAATTAGAAAGAAGAACAAAAGAGAACAGAAATATGAGAGATCAACTTACCGAGGATAATATTAGACTAAGGGCTCAGCGTAATGAACTCATGAATAACCATGAAAAAGATATATACTTAGCGGGATTAAATGAAAGAAATCGAATCGCAAGAGACATGCATGATGCGCTCGGGCACTCCTTATCATCGAGTATTCTATTAATTGAATCTCTACAATTCGTCAATGATGAAGCGGAATTAAAGCAATCATTAAAGATGCTACAAGACCGCTTAAAGACAGGAATGAACGACATACGACATAGTATTCATCATCTGTATGATACTTCGATTGATATCGAGGCAAGAATTGAACAGTATTTAAGTGACATGGAAAATTTCGAAACACATTTCGTTTTTGATGTTAATCGAGAATTTAAGCAAGAAGAAAAAATAGATATTTTGGCCATTGTACGGGAATCTCTCACTAATATTACTAAGCATTCAAATGGTGATGAAATTAGGGTAATTATCAAGGAACATCCGAAGTATCTAACTATGACAATCAAAGATAATGGTACACCGAAGACGGTGCCGAATAAGGGCATGGGTATTCAAACAATGAAGGAAGTCGTAGTGAAATATGGTGGGGTACTAAACACATTCAACGACCAAGGCTTTACCGTCCATGCGATTTTTTATAAGGAGGGACTAACTAGATGAAGATAGTAATCGTTGATGATGATCCATTAGTCGTATCTGCCTTATCGACAATCGTCAATAATTCTAACTATGAAGTGATCAAAACAGGTTCAGATGGTCAGGAAGCGGTTGAACTGTATCGAACTTATCAACCTGATTTGTTAATGACAGACATCAGAATGAGAAATAAGTCCGGTTTAGAAGCGAGTCAGGAAATATTAGAAGAATTTAGTGATGCCAAGATACTTTTGATTACTACATTTAAGGATGATGAATATATTCATCAAGCACTTGGTATGGGCTGTAAGGGTTATTTACTAAAGGATAACTTAACGGGTATTATTCCAGCCATAGATGCTGTATTATCCGGTAATATGGTATTTGATAGTAATATCGTTAAAACCATGTCGACAACGTCGACATCTAAAGCACTCGGTGAATTATCCACGCGGGAACAGGATATTATTGAACTGGTAGCAGAAGGTTTAAATAATAAAGAAATATCAGAGCGCTTATATCTAAGTGAGGGTACAGTGAGAAATTATATCTCACAGATGTTAACAAAACTTGATTTAAGAGACCGAACACAGCTTGCTGTGTATTATTATAAAAATTAATCGGCTCATACTATATAAAAAAGAAAAAATGGAGAGATTATAATGAGAAATGTAATTTTAGATTGTGACCCAGGACATGATGATGCAGTATCTATTATTATTGCAGCATCTAAGAAAAGTGATTTAAATATTTTAGGTATTACGACTGTTGCAGGTAATGTAGAAGTTGAAAAGAATACACAAAATGCACTCAAAGTTGCTGAACTATTGAAATTAGAAGTTCCCGTCGTTCAAGGTGCAGAACGCCCACTAGTGAAACAGTCAGAAATAGCACCGGAAATTCATGGGGACACAGGTATGGATGGTCCTGAATTACCAGAACCAACGATGACGGTTAAAGAAGGGCATGCTGTAGATTTTATCATTGACCAAGTTAAACACTCTAAAGAAGCAGTGACGCTTGTGCCAACAGGTCCATTAACGAATATTGCAATGGCTTTAATAAAAGCTCCAGAGATCAAAGAAAACATCGATGAAATTGTATTGATGGGTGGCGGAACCTTTGGTAACTGGACACCTGGGGCTGAGTTTAATATTTATGTTGATGCTGAAGCGGCCAAGGTTGTTTTTGAAAGTGGTGTTCCAATCGCTATGTTTGGTTTAGATGTGACACATCAAGTAATTGCCACTCCTGATATTGTTGAACGTGTCGGTAAGATCGATAACGAAATCGCACAATTCGTCAAAGAATTACTCATCTTCTTTGGCCAAGCCTATAAAGATCACTTCGGCTTTAATGGTGGGCCTATTCACGATGCATGTACAACAATGTATTTAATGAAACCTGAACTTTTCGACATGCAGCACCTCAATGTAAGCATTGAAACTAAAGGTGAATTTTCTTATGGTATGACCACTGTTGATAAATTAAATGTTACTGGATTACAAGCGAATACACATTTTGCTTGGTCAGTAGACCAAGAAGAATTTTGGAATGTCTTTGAAGCTGTACTCGAATCTTACGGTGAGGTGTAAACATGACTAAAACAAATATATGGATTGATTGTGATCCGGGAATCGATGATGCAATCGCAATCGCAGCCTGTGCTGCAAGTCAAGATGTTCTAAACGTTCATGGAATTTCGACTGTTGCAGGCAATCAAACAATTGAGAGAGTCACAAATAATGCACTGCTTTTAACGGATTTCTTAAATTTAGATGTTCCTGTAGTCAGTGGACAAGTCGGTCCCTTAACGCGTGAAAAAGTAGATGCTGGACATGTTCATGGAACAACAGGATTAGGTGATACAGTATTACCAAAAACATCTAAAACTGTAGAGCCAGGAAATCCAATAGTCTTCATGAGAGACACAATCATGAATTTACCAGAGGGTGAAAAAATGACCCTTGTTCCAGTGGGCCCTTTGACGAACATCGCACTATTATTGAAAGTTTTCCCAGAAGTCAGTGAAAAAATAGAAAAAATTGTGATCATGGGTGGAGGTACTTATGGGAACAGAACGCCGACAGCTGAATTTAATATATGGGGAGACCCTGAAGCTGCCAAAATGGTCTTCGATTCTAATCTTCCTATAGTAATGTGTGGTTTAGATGTGACGCATAAAAGTGGTTTAAACCGTGAACAAGTGAAGGCGTTATACGATAGTGATAAGAAAATTCAACACGCTTTTGGTGATATGTTGAATTTCTACTTTGATTCACCGGCTTACATCAATAGTGATCTCGTTCATATCCATGATGTTGTTGCAATCATCTATGTAACAAACCCTGAGATTTTTAAAGGACAACAAGTCAGTGTTGATGTTGACTGTACGGATGGCATTAACCGTGGTATGACAGTGTGTGACCTCAGACATACTGCACCAGAAGAAGGACGCAATGTCACCTTATTAACAGATCTTGAGCTTGATAAATTTCAGCTAATCTTATTAGATAAACTAGAGAATCTTTAAAACCTTGGAGGTAAATGAATCATGACTGGGCCAAAAGTTACAATAATAGGCAGTTTAAATATGGATTTAGTCGTAACCTCAGAACGACACCCAGAAATCGGAGAAACACTTACTGGTCAGAAATTTTCAACCCTATGTGGTGGTAAAGGTGCGAACCAAGCCGTAGCAGCAGCCCGTCTTGGCTGTGATGTGACCTTTATCGGCAGAGTAGGAAATGATGTTTTCGGCCAAGAAATGATTGCCAATCTAAAAAATGAAGGCATTAACGTAGAGAATATTGAAATGGTAGATGATAAGGAAAGTGGCATCGCCATGATTACAGTAAATCCCATGGATAACACGATTATTATTGTGCCAGGGGCCAATGCATCTATGACAAAAGAAGTGATTGATAAGCATAAAGAAGCGATTCTAAACAGTGATATGGTCGTTACTCAGTTGGAAATTCCAATGGAAACAGTTGACTATGTTGCTGAAGTCTGTGCTGAAAATAAAATTGACCTAGTCGTGAATCCAGCACCGGCACAAGCATTGACAGACAAAATTTTAGAACACAGCACATACATTACACCAAATCAAATTGAACTGACTCAACTTGCTGAGGCACATCCAGGATTACTTCATAACTATGCTCACAAATTTGTGGTCACTAGTGGAAGTAAAGGATGTTATTACACAGTAGATGCATATAAGGTTACTGTACCCACGATGAAAGCAAAAGTAGTCGATACTACAGGCGCTGGTGACTGCTTCAACGGTGCCTTCGTGTCTTATATTGCACAAGGGAAATCACTTGAGGAAAGTTGTAACTTTGCCAATGTTGCAGCATCAATCAGTGTTGAATCATTTGGAGCCCAAGCAGCCATGCCAACACTGGACAAGGTACTCGAGAAAATGGAAAGTGCGAAGAAGTAGAGTGACCCTCGCGAACTCGAAATAAAAACGACTTCGCATCACAAAAACAAGCCCCCTTTTTCTCCAAATTAAATTGAAGAAAGGGGGCTTTAATATGCTTCTATACTAGAGATGTAAACAAGGCAGTTGGAATTAAAATAATCCAAGGTGCCATAGCGAGCGTAGAAATAATGCTCGATTTGATAATTTGATTATCGTCTTGGATATATTTAGCATAGATTTTCTTTGTAAGCTGGTATTGCCCTAGGATAAGAACTAAAAATAGAATTAAAACTACAGCAGCACTGAAGATGCTGTCGAATGGATTAGCAATCAATCCTTCAAATAAGCCGACAATCCAGTCAGGTGTATTATTACTTATCTCTTTAACTTCATCAAAAGATGACGGATTTGATCTAAAGAGTGGGTCGATAAAGAGTGTTGCATATAATAACCCAGTCGCTATAAGGTGGGCACCTATGTCAGTTAACCAAATTTTCCACGATGCTTTAACTGTGATTTCTTTACGATTATATTCTTTACCGAGTGGTAGGTAGATTAAAAACCAATCAATCAATAATTTAAATGGGATGAAGATAAATGCCACTGGCGTGATTATCCACATTAACCATACAGGTGTAATCATAGTAAGACCTCTTTCTAATATCCTTATTCAACTTATCTTAACCGTCACTTTAACTGATGTAAATAAAAAAAGCCACTCTAGGTAAAGAGCGGCCTAAAAGTGTGTCTATTCAGCGAAAACTGTACCCCATTCATTTCTGTCAGCTAACATTTTTTGAGCGATTTCCTTAGCACCTTCTAAGCTATGACTCGCTGCCCAACCGCACTGTACTTCATTACAAGCGGGCACTTCTTTAGCTTCTAAAACATCATTTAACGTTTTCTCCATCACATTTTCAATGCCATTTTTATCATCATCATTTAAGACTGATAAATAAAAACCAGTCTGGCAACCCATCGGGCTTAAATCAACCACACGGTCGTGATGATTACGAATATTTTCAGCCATTAAATGCTCGATGGAATGTAGGGCAGGCATATCCATGTGTTCCTTATTTGGCTGGCAAAAGCGGATATCGTACTTGTAGATTACATCACCGTGTTCACCTTCACTTGTGCCTGCAAGTCTGATATAAGGTGCAGCAACTTTTGTATGATCTAAATTGAAACTCTCAACGTTCATTTTTTTCATAATAGGTCAGCTCCTTTAAAATTACATAATATAATTTTATTATAGCATGAAGACAAGTCGCAACAATCCATGACCTTCTGTATAATTGAAGTAATGATAAGGAGCGGTTGGTATGAGTGTAAATATAGAGTTTAAAAATATATCAAAACGCTATGGGACAAAAGAAAACCATGTGCTAAAGAATATAAACTTAACCATCAATAGTGGAGAATTCTTCGTTTTAGTTGGGCCATCCGGCTCAGGTAAAACAACACTCCTTCGTATGCTTGCTGGCCTTGAAGAAATTACAGCAGGCAGCATTCTAATGGATGGAAAAGAAATCAATGATATTGCTGTGCAAGACCGAAATATATCCATGGTATTCCAAAACTATGCCCTGTATCCGCATATGACAGTTGAAGAAAATATTTTGTTTGGCTTAAAGACGAGAAAGATTAGTAAAGATGAACAAAAGGGTAGATTAAAACGCACGGTTAACATATTAGGTATAGATGGTCTATTAAGAAGAAAACCCAAACAGCTTTCGGGCGGACAGAAACAAAGAGTCGCCTTAGCTCGAGCGGCGGTCAGTCGTATGCCCTTGTGCTTGATGGATGAACCGTTGTCAAACTTAGACATGCAGTTAAGAACGCACATGAGAAGAGAGATTAAATTACTACAACAAGAACTGAACCTAACGATGATCTATGTGACGCATGATCAGACAGAAGCGATGACAATGGGTGACAGAATATGTGTCCTACACGATGGTCAGATCCAACAAGTCGATACGCCAATTAATGTGTATAATAAACCCGCTAACCGGTTCACTGCGGAGTTTATAGGCATACCTAAGATGAATATTATTAAAGCTGAAGATTTAGGGATAACGACTGGTTACGAAGTTGGCATTCGACCTGAGAATGTAAGACAAGGTGGTACTTACAAGGTTATAGTCGACAGTGTTGAACAGCTCGGAGTGGATACCTTATTAACCTTTAAATTTAAAGGTCGGATTATTTATGCTAAATGGCCAGGTCAGCATGATATCAAAAATGGTATAGAAATTACTATCGGTTTTGATAGTGAAAATTTTCATCATTTTGATGAACAAGGTATTGCTCTATATTAAGTCAAAAAGGAGAGGTTCCGACTTTAATCGGAACCTCGCCTTTTACTATATATCTAGAAATCTCTTGCATTAACAATCGACCTGAAGTTAAAGACTGCGTTTAGGAGAATAGCGGTTAAACTCCCCATGACAATACCACTAGAAGTAATGACAGACAGGTTTTCTGGTAGGGCAGAGAATAGATCAGGAACAACGGTAACGCCGAGCCCCATACCGACTGAAACCGCAACGATTAGCATATTGGATTGTTGATTCAGGTCAATACGTGACAACATCTTAATGCCTGCACTAATGACCATACCGAACATTGCGATCATGGCACCACCGAGAACTGGACCCGGAATGGTAAGTGTGAGTGCAGCGATTTTAGGGACGAGACCTAAAATGATAAGCATTGCGCCCGCAATATAAATAATTTTGTTTCTACGCACACCGGATATTTGTATCAAGCCGACATTTTGAGAGAAGGTTGTATAAGGAAAAGCATTCACTAAACCACCTAAGACAATCGCAATACCTTCTGCACGGTAGCCGCGTTTTAAATCTTCACCTTTAATTTTCTTATCTGTAATTTCTCCAAGGGCAAAGTAAACACCAGTCGATTCCACTAAGCTGACCATGGCAACTAGAGTCATCGTTAATATCGGTAATATATGAAATTCTGGTGTACCAAAGTAAAAGACATGAGGTAAATGTAACCAAGATGCATCAAGTATAGGTTTAAAATCAACAAGACCAAAGAAAGAACTTAGTACAGTACCAGCAATAATCCCACTTAAGATTGCGATGGAACCAAAGAATCCCTTAGCAAATTTTAAGATGATTAAAATAATAATTAAAGTTGAGAAACCTAAAAATAAGTTGATTGGAGCGCCGAAGTCTTCGGCACCTTGACCACCTGCTAGGTCATTAAAAGCAACTGGCATCAATGTAATTCCTATAACTGTAACAACAGTCCCCGTAACAACAGGTGGGAAGAAGCGTATAAGTTTACTAAAAATCGGTGCAATAATGACAACAAGTAAACCTGAAACTAATATTGCCCCATAAACAGATTGCACACTATATGTATTGGCAATGTTGATGATTGGGCCAACAGCGGTAAAGGTACAACCAAGCACAACAGGTAATCCGATACCTGAAAACTTATTCTTCCAAACTTGTAGAATCGTTGCGACCCCGCACATCATAATATCTATGGCAATTAAATAAGTCAATTGCACTGGCGTTAAGCCAATCGCATTACCAACAATAAGCGGCACAATAACTGCGCCTGCATACATAGCAAGTACGTGCTGAAGTCCAAGCGAAAAATCTTTTGCATGAGATTCAATATTAGAAGCCATTAGTTTTTATCCTCTTTAAAAGTGATTGTGCCATCTGTTAATGATTCAATTCTTGCTAGTGACTCTACTCTATAATTTTTTTCTTTTAAAATTGTTGCGCCACTTTGGAATGATTTTTCAATAACGATTCCAATACCGACAACTTTAGCATCTGCCTGGTCGACTAAACTAATCAGAGCATTGGCAGCCTCACCATTTGCTAAGAAGTCATCAATGATTAATACCTTATCATCAGCTGTAATGAACTGATCTGACACACTAATCATGTTTGTTTCTTGCTTAGTATAAGAGAATACTTGAGCACTTAAGAGATTATCAGATAGGGTTAATGACTTTCTCTTTCTAGCAAATACAACAGGTACATCAAAATTTAAAGCCGTCATAACAGAGGGCGCGATACCTGAAGATTCAAGTGTTAGAACCTTAGTAATACCTTCATCTTTAAAGATACGATAAAATTCCTTACCGATTTCGACCATAAGTTTTGGGTCGATTTGATGATTTAGAAATCTATCTACCTTGAGTACATTATCCGATAAAGCGGTACCTTGCTCTAATATCTGTTGTTTTAGTAAATCCATTAGTGAAGTCTCCTTTATTTCTATGAATGTATATATATTAACAGAAATCACGAACTTTACAATAGTTAATTTTAAAATAGTTCCTATATTTATGTTTATTTTAAAATAAAAAGTGTAAACATTCGTGAATTGTTATTGTTAGATTGATGGATTTGAACAATGTATAATTAATCTAGATGAAAAAAGGAGCGGTCTTAAAGCGTGGATATTTCTAAAGAAACTTTAATACGTACTTCAGTCCAAGAAATGATTTTAAATGGACAGCTTGCACCCGGAGATAAGCTACCAAGTGAAAATCAGCTTGCTGATCAGTTTAAATCTAAGAGAATTGATGCGAGGAATGCACTTGTTCAACTAGAGAAAATGGGGAGTGTCCATAGCCGACAAGGCGTAGGAAGGTTTGTGAATCGTCCCTTACCTGTTATTGATTTTACAGTGACCGGGGCAAGTAGTTTTTCAAAGAAGATGGAAGCTCAAAACATTCCATATGAAAGTAAAGTTATACATGCAGATTATACGGATGAGATGACCTTTGAAGGGAAAAAAGCGTTTAAGGTTTCACGTTTAAGAATTGTTGATAATGTGCCATGTGCCATCCATATTTCTTACATTAGAACGGATATATTTCCTAATATATATGAAGAGAAAAACCAGTTGCAATCTGTGTATACCTTTTTCGAAAGTAAGGGGCATACAAATCTGACAAGTCGCGACCGCACAGTATCTGCTCAGTTTGCGACACTTGAAGTGATGGAAATGTTAAAATGCAGTGAACTTGTACCACTTATTGTATTTGAAACTTCAACCTATGATACTTCAACAAACCAATGCTTAGAAAAAGTGAAAATATTATATAGAAGTGATCTATTTAAACATAAGTTATCTGATGAAGGTTAAGTCTAAAGCCGATATAAACTCTGTTGATGAGTTTATATCGGCTTTTTTATCTTATATCTACAATCCTAAACATAAGCTTTACATTACTTTACTAAGTCTAAACTTTTGTAACTTGGCAACAAGTTATTGTTAATGACATAGGAGGGTGTGACATGGACAGAAAAGAATGGTCAGCACTTATAGCAAGATACGGAAGAGATGAAGCAATTGAATTTTTTGAAACTCATAAAAACGACTTAGACTTTGAAGTGATCAGTGGTCCCGAGCAAGGACTCACAATGGTGAAGATGAGAGAGCACGCTCAAAATTCCTTGTTCTACATAGGTGAAGTATTGATTACTGAAACAAAGATAAGAAGGGGTCAAACTGTCGGAATTGGTTTAATCAAAGGTGAAGATGAAACATTTTCTCTTGCCCTAAGTTTCATTGATTTAGTAAATAAATGCAGTGAATTTACAGAAGAATTTAACATGATGATTGAAAGACTAAGCGCGATCGAAGACGAGAATGTAAAAGAACGTACGGAACGTATTTTACAAACTAAAGTCAGCTTCGACATGATGAACGATTAGGAGGATATCAGTGAAGACTATAGTACATACGACCCAAGCTGTATACCGTCAACTTGTGAATATTACAAGTCGACCAGGACACATTGAACTTATTGAGGAAGAAGTAAAGAATTACTCAGATTTTTCCAATGCCACTTTACTGACTACGATGACGCTTTTTGATAATGAAATTTCCTTTATAACACCAGATGGTGGAATGGATAAGGAAATCAAGGTACTAACAGGTGCAACATCAATTGATTCATTAAAAGAGACTGATTTTATTGTCTTGAAAGCAACAGATTTAAAGGAAGAATATTTTACAGAAACTGCTCATGGCGTATTAATTTCACCTGAGAAATCAGTCACTTTAATCATTGAAGTAGACAGCGTTACTTCAGGACAATCATATACCTTTAGTGGTCCAGGTATTAAAGACGAGACAAAAGTTAACATCACTTTAGAGCATGAATGGATATCATTAAGAAACGAAGTATGTAAAGAGTTTCCTTTAGGATTGGATATCATCCTTACCGATAAGGAAAATCAGGCCATGATGATTCCTAGAACGACGAAAGTGGAGGTGGCATAAATGGGTTATGTTGCTGTAAAAGGTGGCGCACATGCGATTAACAATTCTGTACTTTTATATAAGAACAGACGCCTAGAAGAAGGTATTGATATAGAAGTTGAAAAGATTAAAACAAACATGCGCCAGCTCATCAACCAAGTCATGAGTGAAGCAAGTTTCTATGATAGAGATACAGCTGCACTTGCCATCAAACAAGCTGAAGGCAATATGGAGGAAGCTGTCTTCCTAATGAGAGCGCATCGTTCAACACTACCAAGGTTATACTATTCAACGATTACAGATACGAGAGATATGTTTGTTGAACGTAGAATTTCGGCAAGCTTTAAAGACATTCCAGGTGGTCAGATTCTCGGTGCATCACCAGACTTTACCCACAGACTTTTAGATGATTCATTAAAAGAATTATCAGAGGGACCCGCTGAAGACATCAGCTATAAAGAAATGGAATACAACTATAAATTAAATAAATTACCTAAGGTCATCGATTACTTAGAAAAAGAAGGCTTGTTTGTAAGAGATGAAGAAAATAATGATGAGCCAGATGACATTACTAAAAAATCTATAGAGTTTCCAAGTACAAGAAGTCAAAGACTACAGGCGCTCACACGTGGTCAAACAGGTGCTGTAACTTCTCTAGGTTACGCTGAAATACGTGGCTATGGATTTACATCTCACCCAAATATCGGAGAATGTCGCGTTGGTCAGCAACCAGTGTTTGTCGATATTGACGATGAGTATGGTGAGTACTTTATCGGAGACTTTGAAATGACAGAGATTGATGGCTTTATGCCAGACGTTGCTGACGATCAAACAACTGCTGACGAAGACATGCTAATTAAAATTGGATACGGCCTAGTATTTGGACAAAATGAAACGAAGGCAATTGCTATGAGTGTACTTGATTATAGCTTAGAGCACCCAATAGACGGTGTACCAACGTCAGATGATGAATTCATTATGTTCCATATCGATTCTGTTGAATCTACCGGTTTCATTTCTCACTTGAAGCTACCACACTATGTGACGTTCCAATCGAAACTAGACCGCATGCGTCAAGGTAGGGAGGACCAAAAATGAGTCAAAATTTCGCATTCTTAGATGAGCATTCAAAAAAAGAAATTAGAAGAAAGACTTTAAAAGCAATTGCCATTCCAGGCTACCAAGTGCCATTTGCCTCACGTGAATTACCGATTGCCAGAGGTTGGGGAACGGGCGGCCTTCAGCTCACATTATCACTTATTGGACAGGAAGATGTTCTCAAAGTTATTGACCAAGGTTCAGATGAGTCTGTTAATGCAGTCAATATTAGAAATCTTGTGCAGAATACAACAGGTGTTAAAGATACGATTCATACGGCTGAAGCAACTTTGATTCAGTCACGCCACCGTATTCCAGAAGTACCTTTAAAACCTTTCCAAATTTTAGTGCTACAAGTACCGATGCCGGAACCTTTAAGACCGGTTGAACCAAGTGAAAGAAAGACAAAATTACTACACGGTGATAAGGAATATAGCGGAGCTTATATTAAATTATTTGAACAGATTATGAGACACGGCCACATAACAGATGATGCAGATTACCCAGTTAAGGTCAACGGTAGATATGTTATGGCACCAAGTCCGATTCCACGCTTTGATAATCCGAAGATGCATCAAAACGATGGTTTGATTCTACTTGGAGCAGGTCGTGAGAAGAAAATTCACGCAGTTCCACCGTATACAGATGTTGAATCATTAGCCTTTGAAGATTATCCGTTTGAAGTCGAAGACTTCTCAGACAAAGTTTGCCGTGAGTCAGGCATAACAGGTGTATTCATGGATGAATTAGTCGATGAAAAAACTGGAGAAACGTACTATGTGACGAATGATACGTCATATATGCTTGAGAAATTGAATGAGGAGGACAGCGTCAATGCATAAAACTGATGATGTCGTTTTATCCATAAAAGATTTATCAAAACAGTTTGGCAACGGCTGTGACTATTGTAAAGATGACAGCGCTGAACTACAAAAGAATATGTGCCCACACTGCAACACTGTACATGCAGTTAAAAATGTTTCTTTTGACTTGTACGAAGGTGAAATCCTCGGTGTTGTTGGAGAAAGTGGTAGTGGTAAAAGTACCTTGATGAAAATGTTGTACTTTGACCAAGATGCTACAACAGGAACATATGTATTACCTGAAGATCCAAATGCTGAGGAAAATGTCTTTGAAGTGAGCAGTCAAAGGAAAAGGCAGATAAGAAATGAACAGCTTGGTATGGTCTATCAAAACCCAATGCTCGGTCTAAAAATGGATTTCTCCTCTGTGACGAATATTGCGGAAAAATTAATTGCCAGTGGCAATCGTAATGTCGGTCAGATGACAGACCGTGCGGACCACTTTTTAAACAAAGTAAATATTCCACTCCGTCGTAAATACGAGGCGCCTAAAAATTTCTCAGGTGGGATGCAGCAACGTGTTCAAATTGCTAAGGCATTATCTAACTACCCACCGATACTTTTACTCGATGAAGTCACAACGGGTTTAGACTTATCGGTCCAGGCAGATGTGCTTGAGTTAATCAAAGAAATCCAAAGAGATATGGGTGTGAGCATGATTGTCGTTTCACATGACTTAGCAATCATTCGTATGTTATGCGACCGCACAATGGTCATGCTTGATGGACAAGTGATTGAACACGGTATTACCGATCAAATTCTAGAAGATCCACAACACGAATATACACAACAGCTCGTATATTCAATTTTATAAGAGGTGAAACACTTGATCATTACAAACGGTAGAGTCATTACAGAAAATGAAATTTTAGAAAATCATGCAGTCATTATTGAACAGGATAAAATCCAAAACATCATCCCAATGTCAGAGTTAGAGCTGACTTCAGATGAAGCAATCATCGATGCCGAAGGTGGTTATGTGAGCCCGGGCTTTATCGATATTCATTCAGATTATATTGAAGGAATTATTGCGCCGAGACCGACGACAGTCATGGACTTCAACATTGGTATCAAAGAGTCAGAACGTATTTTAAGTTCTCATGGGATTACGACGATGTTTCATTCACTATCAATTTATAAGGAAGATCTCTTTGGTCATAAGCCAGTGCGTCAGCCAGAGAATGTAAATAAGCTCATTCATGCCATTCATAGAACACATAAGGAAGAGCGTCTAATCAGACACCGTATGCACGCTCGTTTTGAACTTGATGCGGTCGAAATGAAAGATACAATCATGGACCACCTTGAAAATGAGCGTGTGCATTTGTTGAGCTTTATGGATCATACACCGGGTCAAGGTCAATACAGAGACATCGAGACTTATCGCCACACAATGAAGGGTTATCAAGATATATCCGATGAGGAAATCGACCGACAAATCGATGAAAAACGTCAGATGGACCGTCTTTCTATAGAGGATATGAAGGAGCTTGCAGCACTAGCAAAGTCCAAGAATGTTGCGGTTGCGTCTCATGATGACGACACGATTGAAAAGATTGATTTTAATGAGTGTCTAGATACGACAATCAGTGAATTCCCCATCAAGATGGAAGTAGCTAAGTATGCAAATAAC
The DNA here is from genome assembly GCF_036665975.1 of Jeotgalicoccus huakuii. Lineage (NCBI taxonomy): Bacteria > Bacillati > Bacillota > Bacilli > Caryophanales > Staphylococcaceae > Jeotgalicoccus > Jeotgalicoccus huakuii. Next base: position 50,133 of record NZ_JAVIYN010000006.1, read on the forward strand.
AAGGGACTATACACACTTGCTGGTGCACCGAACATCATGCTAGGTGGATCGCATTCAGGAAACTTAAATGCTAAAGATGCTATCTTAGAAAACTGCATTTCAATTCTCTGTAGTGATTATTATCCTGCAGCCATGTTGCATTCAGTATTTAAGCTTCATAATGAAGCGGATTATTCACTTGTAGATGCTTTTAAATTAATTACTATAAATCCAGCAAAAGCAGTGAAGATGGATGATGAAATTGGTTCACTAGAAACTGGGAAAAAAGCAGATATTAATATTATTAGGTTACAAGACGACTATCCAACGATTACTGAGTGCATCGTCAACGGAAAAATTGTGAGCCAATACCATTACAGAATTGATTAGGAGGGAAGAAATGATCAGTATTAAAGACTTTAGTAAATCATTCACGATTCATCACTTAAATCAGACTAGAACGGCCATAAATGGAGTGTCGTTTGACGTTAAGAAAGGTGAATTTCTAGGTATTGTTGGTGAAAGTGGTAGCGGTAAATCAACAATCCTAAAGAGTATCTATGGAACTTACAAACCATCAACAGGAGAAGTTAGCTATGATTCAAAAGCGTTTGGCAAAGTCGATCTTCACGCTATCTCTGACCGTGATTTAATCAGCCTACGTACGAATGAAATTGGCTATGTGTCTCAGTTTTTAAAAGTCATGCCAAGAACAACCACACTAGAACTTGTTATTAACTCAATGCTAGAGATGGGTGTCGATAAGGAAACTGCAGAAACAGAGGCAAAAGAAGCACTTAGACACTTTGATATTCCTGAAGCCTTATGGCACAACTATCCAAATACGTTCTCTGGTGGAGAAAAGCTACGATTGAACATTGCTTGTGCCATCGTGAAAAAACCTAGGCTATTATTACTCGATGAGCCGACAGCATCACTGGATGAAAAATCAAAGTTAAAGGTGAGAGAGACTATTTCTAAGTTAATCGATGGTGGAACGACCTTAATTGGTATCTTCCATGATCTTGAATTCATGGACGGCTTATGTACAAAGGTGTATGACATGAATACGAAAACAATAGAGGAGAGTGCTGTATAGTGTCTAAATTAGATCTGCATGTGCATAGTAACTTTTCCGATGGTAAAGACAATGTAAATAAAGTGTTAGATCTTGCTAAAGCAGAGGGCGTGTCAATGTTAAGCTTCGTCGACCATGACACAAATATGACATATTATGAAGCGTTACCATATGCGAAAAGCTTAGGTATCGACTTAATTCCTGGCATAGAAATCTCTGCCTATGACTTTAAAAGAGATAGAAAAGTTCATATTTTAGGCTATAACTACGATTTAGATGCACCAAATATTAAAAAATTAACAGTTCCTTTACTTAACAGACGTCATCAACATTCACTTTGGCAGATTGAACAGATTGAACATTATGGTATTGATGTGGATATGGACAAGGTTACGGCAACAGTCGGTCCTGTTGGTGTCATTTATAAACAGCATATTATGCATGCGATTTGTGATGAACATTATACGAATGCACGCTACACAACGAAGTACCGTACCTTGTTTAAGAACAAGGGACCAGCTAGTGGAGACATTGAATATGTCGATGCTATAGAGGCTTTAAAAGCGATTAGGGCGGACAATGGTTATGCAGTCATTGCGCACCCAGGACAATTAAATAGTTATGATCTGATTGATGAGAACGCAGAATTAATCGATGGTGTTGAAAAATATCATCCAGATCATGATCAAATGGATTACGAAAAAGTAGATGCACTGGTTGAAAAATACGACTTTTTTATTACAGGTGGATCTGACTATCATGGTGACTTTGGAGCCACTGTAGACATTGGCTTAGACTATGAATTATTAAGTAAAACAGAGGCATTATTTAGATAATATAAACATCTGTTAAATAGCTGTAAATCACATTTACTTACCTAGCGAAATATCATTTAATAAATTATGTAATTAAATTCACTAAAGGAGTTTGAAAATGAAGAAGTTTCTCAATCTATTTCTCGGTTTAACTTTTGTATTAATTTTAGCAGCATGTGGTAGTGGCAACGAAGAAGAATCAACAGAAGAGGATACAGCAGATGCTAGTGAAAATAGTGATGAGCCAATCAACTTAGTTTGGTATCCAAACGAATCAGGTAACGAACTTGCTGATGCTCGTGACGAGATCGGAAGCATTATTGAGGAAGCAACAGGAAGAACTGTTGAACATGAACTTACAACTGACTATGCAATTGCAATTGAAAGTATTGTAAACGACAATGCTGACCTTGCATTTACTGGTGCAGAAGGATACATACAAGCGAAAGAACGTAACGACAATATTACTCCATTAGTTGTACCATCTGGTCCATCTGGGACTGAAGAAGATGCTTTATACTACAGCTGGTTTGCAACTAAGGTCGACAACATGGAACAGTTCGAAACTGGTGAAGGAGAATACTCAATCGATGAGTTCCCAGGTAAAAACTTCTCATTCGTATCAACTTCATCTACATCAGGATTTAGAGTACCTACTTCTACAATTCTAAATCATTTCTCAGAAACTGATGAGTATGCAGACTTAACTGAGGAAGATCTTGCAGAAAGCGGTCGTTTCTTTGACCAAGTAATGTTTGGTAATACTCACCAAGGTTCAGCAGTTAACTTAATTAACGACAGAGCTGAAATCGCAGCGTTTTGTGACACTTGTGTTGAAAACTATGTAGAACTTGCTGAAGGTGAAGAAAATACACCTGGTGCAATCTATGAAGTATCTGAGGGTGCTGCAGATCCATTCTCTAACTTAGCTGGAGAGCAGTTCGGAATCATCTCAGCTACACCGGTACTTAATGCACCATTTATTGCTAATGAAAGTACATTAGGTTCTGAAACAGTTGAAGAATTACGTGAAGTATTCGCATCTGACGAAGTAGCGAACAATGAAAACATCTTCGTTCCAGAAGATTCAGAAGAAGGCGGACTATTCGAAAAAACTGCTGATGAGCGTTTCGTAGTTGTTGAAGATGAGTGGTTCGACCCAATCAGAGAATTAAGTGCAGAGTAGTTAATTTAAGAAGATAATATTTATTGAAAGAGGGGATCCCCCCTCTTTTTACATAGGAGGACGTCATCCATGGCGGTGGATAATAAATTAAAAGAAGAACAAAAGACAAAAACAGATTTCAATAAGAAGACAACTGACGATGTGCTAATTTCATTTGACGAGGATCCAGAAGTAACAGGAGAGACAGTAGAGGTAGCGACTAAAGAAGAAGTCAAACAAATGCCTGTCATCATGTCTATCGAAAACTTAAATAAGGAATATTCTAAAGGTAAAACAGTTCTAAAGGATGTAAACTTTGATATCAAAAAAGGTGAATTGTTATCGATTATAGGGCCATCAGGAGCTGGTAAGTCTACACTTCTTCGATCTATCAACCGCATGATTGAACCGACTTCAGGAAAGATTGATTTTGATAATAAAAATATTACTAAAATCAAAGGTAAAGAACTGCGTAAGATGAGAACGAACATCGGTATGATATTCCAACACTATAATCTAGTGGATCGCCTGTCAGTTTTTGAAAATGTTTTACACGGTACATTGGGTTATAAAAACTCCATTCAAGGTATTTTTTCAATGTATACAGAGTCGGAAAAAGAAGAAGCGCTAGATATTATTACGGAGCTTGGTATTCAAGATCATATATATAAGCGCTGTGACGAATTATCAGGTGGACAAAAGCAAAGAGTGGGAATTGCTCGTGCGCTTGTACAAAAGCCGAAAATTATTCTTTGTGATGAGCCGATTGCTTCACTAGATCCGAGCTCTTCTAGAATCATTATGGAACACTTAAGAAAAATCTGTAATGAAAAAGGTATCACAGTAATCGTTAACCTTCACCAAGTGGATGTAGCTAAGAATTACTCTGACAGAATTATTGGCTTAAATAGTGGTGAAGTGGTCTTTAACGGTCATCCAAACGAAATAAATAAGGAAGTCATTCAGAAGATTTATGGAACAGATTTCGATGACTTAATTATGGAGTAGGTGATAATTGATGAGACAAACACAAACGATTAACGCTAAGGATATCAATATCATTCAGAAGAAAAATCTAATGCTTCTACTGATTGTTGTGATTATTGTCGGTTTAATAATGCTCGCAAGCTACATTACTGAATACAATCATGTTGACGGAATTTTATCGATTCCGGCTGCAATCTCTTGGATGGCGAGTAACTTGATGTTTTCACAATCGACTTTAGCGAACTTAGGTAGTGTAATCCGATTACTTTGGGAGACAGTGTTGATTTCAATTGTTGCGACAACGACAGCATCAGTATTTGCGATAGTATTTGCCTTGATGGGCTCAAGCTTAACTTACTTAAACAAACCACTGATGTACTTAGCAAAAATTATTGCATCGATTTCCCGTAACATCCCCGTTGTTGCCTGGGCCTTAATTTTAGTTATCAGTTTTGGTACCAACTCAATGACAGGTTTTCTCGCTCTATTCTTTGGATCATTTGGTTTCTTAGTGAGAGCATTTATTGAAACAATTGATGAAGGAAGCCGCGATTCAGTTGAAGCTTTAAATGCGACTGGCGCGACTTATTGGCATACAATTTTCAAGGCAGTGCTACCAGGAAGTATGCCACAGATGTTCAGTTGGATTCTCTTTATGATTGAAACAAACATTCGCAGTGCGACACTTGTTGGCCTCTTAACGGGTACAGGTATCGGTTACTTATTTGACCTTTACTATAAACAGTTAAACTACGAGATGGTGACATTGATAACACTGGCGATCGTCCTTGCAGTATTAATCATTGAAGCAATATCAAATATCATTAGAAGGGAGATTTTATGATGCAGTCAACAGTAGAATATAATTCTAATGGCTCTATAAAAGTCTCCAAGCCAAACCGTGGACAGACTATTTTAAAATGGCTCATAATCGGGTCTGCTATATTCACAGTAGTCGGATTCTTTTTAATGGACTATACAGGGCTTGACTTAACACAAGCAATACCAATGACCATAGATAACTTAGGTCAAATGTTCCTAAGTCCAAGTTTAAACAATACAACTTGGTCAAATGCACTATGGCAAGTTGCTGTTACCTTATCACTTGGCTTTTTAGCAACGATACTCGGTGCAATCATTTCACTGTTCTTAGCCTTTGGAACGGCGGTTAACCTGTCAAAGCCTTGGTTGAGTAATACTATAAAAGCTTTCATTACAGTTGTTCGTGCTGTACCGACAGTATTATGGGTGCTTATCTTTGCGATTGCAGCAGGACTTGGAGCAGTTGCAGCGGTAATCGGAATGATCTTCCACTCAGTTGCTTATTTAGTAAAAGCGTATAGTGAAGCATTTGAAGAAGTGGATGAAGGTAAAATCGAAGCGCTTAGAGCATCTGGCGCTAGCTATGGACACATCCTATTTCAGGTGATTGTTCCACAGACGAAAAGTTACTTGATTTCATGGACCTTCCTACGATTTGAAATTAACTTCGGTGTTGCAGTTGCCATGGGTGCTGCAGCAGGTGCTGGTGGAATTGGATACGAGCTCTTCATGTCAAGCTCATTCTACTATGATATGCAAGAAGTTGGTGCCATTACATTAATTATCTTAGTCGTAGCGATTATCTTAGAATTAATAGCGAATCGATTAAAAGTATCAGCGTAAAAGTATACTCCCTTTAAGTTGGATTAAACTGGCTTAAGGGGTTTTTATATATGTTACTGGCGATTTTTTTAAGAAATAGAATAATTGTAGTATTGTACAACTTATTGTACAATTTAATTGTGAGGAGTGAATGATATGACAGTTAAATCTTATTCTTACGTACGTGAAAATTTTAAAGACATGATAAACAAAGTGAACGATGATAGTGATGCGATTATCATTACAACTAAAGACCGTAATGCGGTCATGATGTCAGAGGAAAGTTATAACGAAATCATGGAAACTCTTTATTTACAACAAAGTCCTGCTAATGCAAAACGTTTATCGGAATCTATTGAAAACCTAGAGCGTGGGAATGTTAGAAATAAGGATATTTCGATTTAATGACAAAACTCAATATTACATTTTCACCTCAAGCTTTTGAGGATTATGAATATTTTCAAGTCAAAGATCGACGGCTGGTTAAAAGAATTAACCAATTATTAAAAAGCATTTCTAGAGATGGTGTTTTAGAAGGAATAGGGAAGCCTGAAAAATTAGTTGGTAATTATTCTGGTTATTACAGTCGACGTATTAATCAGGAACATCGATTAGTGTATACTGTTAATGACTATGCGATATTAGTTGCGTCTTGTAGATATCATTATAAATAATGATAAAAAAGACAATATTGAGGATTAACCCTCGATATTGTCTTTTTTTGTGAATTATAAAAATATCAACACATGTATGAGGGTAGGGATAACAAAGCTACCAATGAATATCATATAGAAAAGATCTGGACGTTCGTTTTTTGTTGCGAACTTGTATGCGAGAGATCTAAATACTACAGATACAATAAACACTAATATAATAAATGCGAAAAATCCTGTTGTATAGTAGATGAAATTGAAATAGATCAAAGCGACAAACATGATGAGGTAAAGCGATAGACCACTTATAAACGACAGTATGTATTTTGTTAGAGTAGACATATAGTACCTTTCAAATTGTATTTATTTCTATGATAGCTAAACGTGTTTCTTTATGCAATTTAAGCGAAATAAGGTTATAATTTCATGTAAGAGATTGGAGTGATTATATGTCATTTGTAAAATACATTGAATCTAAGGATGGTACGCTCCTATACACAAAAGTTCAAACTCAGGAGCAACCGGAAAATGCTAAAGCAACAATCGTTATTGTTCACGGCTTAGCTGAACACTTAGGACGTTATGACGATTTTGCAGGGACTCTAATTCGAAATGGTTTTAACGTTATTCGTTACGATCAAAGGGGTCATGGTCATTCTTCAGGGGAGGAAACGTTTTACTCTGAAGTTGATGAGATTACTGATGATCTAGGTGCCATTATTCTTTACGCGAGAAAACAATTTGATAATCAAAAGTTGTTTATTATCGGGCACAGCATGGGTGGTTACACTGCAGCATTGTACGGAACGAAGTATCCAAATAAGATTGATGGCTACATCACTTCTGGTGCTTTAACACGCTTTAACAACGATATTTTTGAAGACATACCTGTTGGTCTAGATACCAATGATTATGTAAAGAATGAACTTGGTGACGGTATTTGTTCAACAGAAATTGTCCGTAAACACTATGTAGAGGATGCGTTGAACAAGAAGCGAATTTCTGTTGGTTTAATTCGTACAATCCAAAAAGGTGTTGAATATCTTAAGCTAGAGGCTCGCGATTTCAAGGACCCTATTTTAATCTTACACGGTGAAAATGACGGGATTGTTTCTGTTAAAGACTCAGAGCAACTACATGATGAGATCTCAAGTTCTGATAAAGAGCTGATGATTTACCCTGAACTAGAACATGAGATATTTAATGAATTCATTAAGAAAAATGAAATATTTGATACGATCATTTCATGGATAGACGCGCGGTTATAACTGAAAAAGGAGTTTTAATAATGGACGTAAGTGAAGCAATTCAATCCAGGCGAAGCATAAAAATATTTAAGGATATAGAACCAATATCTAAAAATGATGTTGAACAGCTACTTCAAGCAGCAATAATGGCGCCTAATCATCATCATACTGAGCCATGGAAGTTTTTTGTACTCCAAGGTGATGGCCGCCTACCATTATCAAGAGTCATGGGTGAATGGGCGAAGACGCGTGTCGATGATCCGAGCAGTGAAAGTGGACAAAAACGCATTAATAAGATGATGAACAAACCCTTGATTGCACCAACAATCATCCTCGTGGCTCTTAGCCATGATGAATCGGGGAAAGGTATTTATTCAGAAGATCATTCTGCCGTCGCTGCAGCGATACAAAATATTTTGTTAGAAGCACATGGAATGGGTCATGGGGCCATTTGGAAGAGTGGACCAGCTTATGAGTGTGAGCCAGTAAAATCATATTTCAACCTCGGCGACCATGAAGAGATATTAGGTGCAATATTTATAGGTGAAGCTGATATGAAAAAAGAGCCTGTTGCAAAACGTCAACCATTCACTGAAAAAACAGTGTGGATAACAGAGGACGATCAGTAGATGAAAAAATTAGCAATTGTATTTTTTTTAATCGCAACCTTGCTGATGTTTAGCGTTGGCACGGTCATACCAATTGAATATAACTTCATTGTGTATCTTTTTGTACTGATCTTTTTTGTCGGCGGTGTCTATTGTAGTGTCAGTATAAATTCTGACTCAGAATGATAAAGAAATATGTATTGAAATGCATAGAATAGGGTAATCTCTTATTATAAGGGATTACTTTTTTTATTTTATATGAGGTGATTTAATGCAAAAATACATATTTAGCGTTTTACTATCACTAATATTGATACTAACAGCTTGTTCAAGCCCAGAAGATAAATATGAAGCAAGTAAACAGTCTTTCAATGAGGATGTTTCTGTTCAACTTGTTGAGATTTTGAACCAGCTGAGTCAATATGAAAGTGACACAACTGAATTAACAGCTGAGGCTTTAACCGACGAATCCTTAGAGGCTTTTAAAAATGAAGAATCTAATCTATTTGAAAATTTAAATCAGAGGCAAGAAGCGGTCGATAATCTTACTGAAATTGCTGATGAATTAACAGGTATAAATGAGGACCTGGAAAGCATAAATGTTGAAGAAGATTCAGCGATTGATGAAGCAGAGCTGAATCAAACAAAAGATGCAGTTTCAGCCCTAACAAATGAGGTTCAAGGGTTTCAAGAAGCTTACAACAGTTTATTAGATGAAGAAAGATCGTATTATGATGCGCTTATTCAAGATGATGCAGACTATACGACGATGACTGAAGGGATGTCATCCATTAACAGTACGTATGAGGATGTAAAATCACAATATGAGTCTGTTAATACACAAATTTCCGCTGTGAATGGCAATAATGAAAGTAACAATAGCACAGAACAGGCTGAAGATTCAGAGGAAGAAGTAGAACCACTTTACCAAGTAAACCCAGATACATCAGAGATTACCCCAATTGAGGAGGCGACAGATGCCAGTGTAGCATTGATTACGATTGATGACGCACCAGATCAACATGCTGTAGAAATGGCACATACATTAAAAGAACTAGATGCACCGGCTATATTCTTTGTAAACGGAATGTATTTAGAATCTGAAGAAGGTAAGGCAGCTCTAAAAGAGATTTATGATTTAGGATTTGCCATTGGGAATCATACTTATAACCACCCGAATTTAGGTGAAATGTCTCCAGAGAATACTGAGTTAGAGATTGTGGACACAAATGACTTAGTTGAAGCGGTAATTGGTGAGCGTCCAAAATTCTTCAGAGCACCATTTGGAGTAAACAATGACACTTCAATAAAGGTTGCTAAGGATGAAGGGATGACGGCAATGAACTGGACCTATGGATATGACTGGGAACCTGAATATCAAGAACCTTCTGCATTAGCGGAGATTATGACAAACACAGAAGTGCTTAACGATGGTGCCAATTTACTTATGCATGACAGACAGTGGACTAAAGAAGCACTGCCTGACATCGTTACGGGTCTAAGAGATAAAGGCTATACTTTAGTTGATCCGAAAACAATTCAAGTTGAAGGTGGGGTGGATCAATGAGTACTCGGAATTTCTTAATTTTAGTTGGTAGTATACTCGTCGTCTTATTTATACTTTTAGGAATAGCGATTAATGCTGAAAATGCTTCTGAAGAAGATGTTGCAACGAATGAGGAAAATACAGAAGAAAGCAATGATCAAGAGGAAGAAGCAGCTTCTGAAAATGAAGAAACTGAGCAAACGGACAGTGAATCACCAACTGTGAATATAAATGAGGGGCCTTTATACTCACTAAAAGAGGGAAGTACTTCTGCTTTCGGTTTTGAATCGGGCGTTGATATTCCATACCCAGAAGACGGGGTTAAAGGCGTCTATGTTACTGCATATTCTGCAGGTGGAGATCGTATGCAATCACTTATTGATCTTATTAACAATACAGAACTCAATTCTATGGTACTTGATGTAAAAGAGGATATTGGAGACATCATGATGGAATTAGACACTGAGGATGAAGAAAGCAAACGCTATATGCAGAACTATGTAGATGGCGAAAACTTGATGCAACAAATGGAAGAGAATGATATATATCCTATTGGTCGAATTGTTGTATTTAAGGATTCACGCCTCGCTCAAGATAGACCGGACTTATCATTTGTAAATTCCGATGGCTCAGTTTGGCAAAATGGAAGTGGAGAAAGCTTTGTAAATCCATTCTTAAAAGAAGTATGGGATTATAATGTTGATATTGCCATTGAAGCTGCTAAGCTAGGCTTTAAAGAGATACAATTTGACTATGTGAGATTCCCAGAAGCATTTGAAACGATGTCATCAGAACTGCAGTATAGTTTTGGTGATTATGCGGATTCAGAAGAGGATGAAGTCCAGCAACGTGTTAGCGCTGTAACAGACTTTGTTGCCTATGCAAAAGAACGCTTAGAACCCTATGGAGTTGAAGTATCAGTAGATGTGTTTGGTTATGCTGCAACACAGAGGGAAGCACCTGGTATCGGTCAGAACTTCTCGCAAATATCTAATAATGTTGATGTGATTTCTTCAATGATTTACCCTTCTCACTGGGGTGCAGGTGCATTTGGCTATGATACACCTGATACAGAACCATATGGCGTCATTGATGACTATATGAAGGTTGAAAATGAGGTCTTAGGTGCCTTAGATGACCCACCAAGAACAAGACCTTGGATTCAAGACTTTACAGCATCTTATTTAGGACCTGGAAATTATCTTGAATATGGAGCAGCAGAAGTCGAAGCGCAGATTCAAGCTTTAAACGATAATGGAGTGGAGGAATACTTAATTTGGAATTCCTCAAACGACTATTCAACAGACACGAATTATTAAGAAAGTGATAAGACGTGAGAGCCTTTTATATAAGGGTCTTACGTTTTTTTAATGTCAAAAACGACTCTATTTATTAACTTTTCACAAAGAAATGAAATATTATTTCTATAAAATTTATAGATTATTTCATAGTGAATTTGAATGAAATTTCACAAATAAGTTACTTATTTCACATCTGAAGTTGATTTATTGGCGTTTTTAAGGTATGTTATATAAGTTGCTGAAAAGTGATAAACTAAAATTTCAGATGAATGGAGATGGTAAGTATGGGGTCTGTGAATACAACAGATCAGAATGTACAAACAGAAGAAAGCGATCACTCCTTATCAAAGGTACCTTTCAATGAAAGAAAAATGGGCTGGCTGAGTATTACCAATATTACATTTGGTATCGCAACAGCAATCTTCTATTTTCAAATAGGTAGTGTTATGGCACTACAGTTCGGCGCAATCAACGCGATGATTTCTGCCCTATATGCAATTATTGTTGCAGGTGTTATGGGTTCAGTTATCGCATACTTATCCGCACGTTCTGGTATGAACGTCAACTTAATGTCACGTGGTGGAGGATTTGGATACATAGGTGCTTCACTGACATCTTTAATTTACGCTTCTAACTTTATTATGTACTGTGCCTTAGAAGGCATGATTCTTGTTTACGCAGTACATGAATTCTTTCCTGTAATCCCTGTTTGGATTCTCATCGTATTTTTTGGATTACTCGTTATACCTCTAAACTGGTTTGGTATCAAACAACTGGATAAACTCCAAAAGTGGTCTTTACCTATATTCTTTATATTTTTAATTACAGCCATTGTTGTGTCATTCATTACACCATCACAATATGACGGTGCATTCTGGACATATATGCCTGAAGGCGTTCAAATTGGCGGAACAGCACTCTTATTATGTATTGGTATGCAGCATGGTATTATTGGTTTAACCGCATTAATTGCCTCAGACTATGCAAGATTCTTAAAAACGGGGCACATTAAAGGTGGCTCAATTGCAATTGGTTTTATCCCACAAATATTCTGTTACGGCGTAATGGGTGGACTCGGTATTTGGTTTGGTGTGCGTTTAAGTGAACCAAACCCAGGTGTTTATATCGTTCACTTACTCGGTATCGGTGGTGCTTTATTTACAATGCTGACTCAGGTGCGTATTAATGTGACGAACATTTATAGTAGTTCACTTTCACTATCTAACTTCTTTGAAAACGTTGTTAAATTTACTCCAGGTAGAAGATTTTGGGTAGTTGTAGCAGGTCTGACTGCTATGTTCCTTATGCTTGCGGGTATAGTAGACCACTTAGATACAGCTCTAACATTCCAAGGTGTATTCTTAATGGCATGGGCTGCAATTCTTGTAACGGACTTTGTTGCTGTTAAATGGCTGATGAAGATCGGGCCGAATTACTATGAAGAACGTCAGGAATACTTGTTTAAATGGAACCCTGTTGGTGTAGGTGCACTTTTGATTTCTAGTTTATTAGGAACAATCGCAGCACTTGGCTATATGGGTGAATTCTTACAAAGTACAGCAGCATTTTTCGCAGCTGCACTCGCAGCGATACTAACAATTGTTATTGCCTATGTGACTAAAGGTAAGTACTACCTAAAAAGCGAAGTTCATGATATCGATGAAAGAGATATCATCGTAAAACCTAAGTAAATCTTTAAAAAAATCGACGTAAAGACCTTGAAGTTAAGGTTTTACGTCGATTTTTGTTTTTCATCATTTATCGCGAAGTCGTTTTAGATTCGAGTTCACGCTTTTTTCATAACTCTACGTTTTTCAGACTCCCCAATAAGAACAGCTGCGGCAGAGTCTCCTGTAATATTCATAGTGGTATAAGCCATATCTAATATTCTATAGATTGCAGCGATTGGCCCCATCAATTCTATAGGCAGACCAAGTAGAGATAGGAAGGATGCGCCTAGTACGATACCACCACCTGGAATACCTGGAGCAGCCATATTAATTAAAGTCGCGATGAAAATTAGGTAAATAATTTGACCGACGCCTAAAGAGATATCGTAAAAGTCAGAAACGAATACAGCGAGTAAACTAAAGGATATGGCACCGCCCGCCATATTAATCGTCGTACCGAGTGGTACAACAAAGTTTGTAATCGAATCACTCACCTTAAAATCATTTGAGGTCACTCGAATTGTCGTTGGCAGGGTCACTGCTGAACTTGTTGTTGCTAAAGAAACTAACCATACTTTGTAAATACCTTTAAGAAAGGCAATTGGAGTGAGTCCTGTATATAACCAAACTGGAATCAACATAACAATAATGAATGCAATGATACATGCAATATAAGCAGTCACTATATATAATCCTAGAGCTGAGAATATTCCAGGACCGTATTCTGCAACAGCATAGGCCATCAGAGAAATAACTCCAATGGGTGTCAGTTCCATAATATAGTTTAAGACTTTAAATATTACTTTCGATAAACTATTGATGAAGTTTTTAACAGGTTCTGCTTCTTTACCAACAGCGACAATGGCAACTGAAAAAATAACTGTAAATAGAATTGTTGCTAGAATGTCACCTTCACTTAGTGCCATAAATAAATTATCAGGAATGATATTCATGAAGAAATCCTCAGCACTAGGTGAAGTCACCTCACCGTCATAACCCGTCGCTTCGATATCGATTCTTTGACCTGGTCGAACAAGGTATGAAATCACAAGACCGATACCGGCTGTGAAGACAAACATACAGACAAAGACTATGATGCTTTTAAAGCCAATTCTTCCTAAGTCTTTGCCACTTCCTATATTAATAATCCCTGTTGAAACAGCAACAAAAATAATCGGGATGATCATGACTTTAATAATATTTAAGTAAATATCACCAATAAATTTAATATCTAATGAAAACTGTGGTAAAAATAAGCCGAGTAAGATCCCGATAACGAAGCCAATGGCGATTCTTGTAAATAGGTGCTTACTACTCGTTAGTATCTTCTTCATTTTGAATCACTCCTTTATATTCTGGAATCTCACCTTTATTATAGGATCCCAATATATTTACATATGATGTTTTAAGTTTTAAAGCTTCTAATGCTCTATCGAAATTTTCTCGATTCAAACCATTTTCTATATCTATAAAAAACCCATAGGAGAAAGGTTTGTTTTGAATAGGTCGACTCATCAAGTAGACCAGATTGATATCGTGTGCTGTGAAAATTTCTAGAATATGACTCAGAGAACCTGTACTGTGGTCAGATTCTACATAGAGCGATGTTTTACCATGTAATACTTTTTTAGGTAGGGCTTTAGTAAAGATTAAAAACCGGGTTGTATTTAATGGATTATCACTGATATTTTCACGGATGACATTCATATTATAGAGTTCTGCCGCATGCCGACCTGCGATGCTGGCAATAGTCTCCTTCTCTGATTCTTTTACCATATGTACAGCACCTGCTGTGTCACTAAATTCCTTAACCTCTATTTTTGGATATTGACTTAAGTAGGTATAACATTGTTCTAAAGCCTCTGGATGAGAATATACCTCTGTCACTTCATCGAGAGTAATCGGATTTTTAGATATTAAGGCATGGTCAATTTTAATATAAATTTCCTCGACAGCTTTTACATCTAAATATTTCATTAAATCAATGGTGCGGGTAATGGGACCACTTGTTGAATTTTCAACAGGCAAGGCGATGTAGTCGACCTCGTCGTTTAACAAAGCTTCAACGAGTACTTTAAAAGTCATATATCCGACTGCCTCATACTCCGCATCATCGGCAAATTTCTTACAAGCTAAAGTACTATAACTTCCGGGCACACCTTGATAACCAATCTTCATGAGAAACACTCCTTAATAATAATAAAAAACCGGCTGAATTCATCTAGAATCCAACCGGTTGAAATTGCAACTTCATATATGACCAACCGATTAGATTTACTAATGGCTGGTTTTTAACACGACATTAAATCAGCCATTACAGATTAGGTATGCCTATATCCGTAATGGGGTGGATACAGGCCTATCTAAAACGGCTGAAAAAGTAAGTATTTGATTGACTGATATTTACTTGATTTAACATAAAATCACTCATCTCAATTTATATGTTCATTATTCTAACAATTTAAAAAATTATTGTCAATTTAAATTGTACTAAATTGTGCCTGGTGCAGCGATTTATATATTCCGCCTTCTAAATTTAATAACTCTTCATGAGTACCAGTCTCAGAAATACCATCTTGGGTCACGACCATGATCCGGTCAGCATTTTTAATTGTTGCGAGTCTATGGGCAATGACTAAGGTCGTTCGGCCGACAGCTAGACGGTTCAATGCTTCTTGGATATATAACTCAGTTGCAGTATCTAAGGCACTTGTGGCCTCATCTAAGATGAGAATAGGTGGGTTCTTTAAGAACATGCGCGCAATGGCAATTCTTTGCTTTTGTCCGCCAGACAGTTTCACACCACGTTCACCAACAACCGTATCCAAACCTTGAGGATAAGAATCAATGAGTTCTTTTAACTGTGCCTTTGCTAGGGCATCATAGATTTCACCGTCAGTCGCGTTTTCCTTACCGTAAGCCACATTTTCTCTAAGAGTACCCGAGAATAAGAACACATCTTGTTGCACTGTCCCAATATTTTCCCTTAAAGAAGACAGGGTTAGATCTCTAATATCGTGACCATCGATAGTAATCTTTCCTGCAGACACATCGTAGAAGCGGGGTAAGAGTGAACTTAAAGTTGTCTTACCCGCACCAGATGGTCCGACAAAAGCGATGGTTTCACCTGCTTTTATATCAAAGGAAATATCTGTTAAGACATTTTTCTCTTCGTATTTAAAACTGACATTTTCATATGAAATATTTCCTTTAACATCTGTCAGTGTTATAGCATCTTCTTTTTCAGTAACATCACTTTTCTCATTCATAGTATCTAAGAAATGCTTAAAACCTGCGATACCGTTCGGGTAAAGCTCGATAACTGCATTAATTTTTTCAAGTGGTTTAAAGAGCACATTGGATATTAAGATAAATGCTGCGAAATCACCGTAAGATAATTCCCCAATTGTTACATAATAAGCACCAGCAATTAAGATGAACACATTAACGAGACGCATTAACATATATGTGCTTGAGTTATTAAAGGACATAATTTTATATGCCTTAAGTTTAGTCTCTCTAAATCGGTCATTAATTTTTTTGAATTCTTTTAACGCTTCATCTTCTTTAGCGAAGGCTTGAACAAGTCGAATACCACCGATTTTATCGCCAATCATATGGTTGAAATCTGAGACACGTCCAAATAATTCTCTAAATGCGACTGTCATCTTCTTGTTGAAGTAAATGGCTATAACAAGTATGAGCGGCACAATGATAAATGAAATTATAGCAAGCTCTGGGTGAATGTAATACATAATACCAAAAGCACCGAGTAGCGTCATTACGGCAATAAATAAGTCCTCAGGCCCATGGTGAGCCATCTCACCAATATTCATGAGGTCATTAGTGAGGCGGGTTAATAATTTTCCTGTCTTAGTGTTGTCAAAAAAGCGAAACGATAGGCGTTGTATATGTGCGTATAGGTCATTACGAATATCTCTTTCGATATTTGTCCCGAGCATATGACCCCAATATGTAACAATAAATTGCATAAATGTATTAAATAAATACACCACTACAAGTCCAGCTGCAGCGAGTAGGATCCATTGCCAATTACCGGTCGGTAGGAGTTCGTCAATAAAGGTGCTAACGATAAGTGGAAATAGTAGCTCCAGAAGGCCGACAATAACGGCGGAGAGAAAATCTACAGTGAACAAGACTTTGTAAGGTGCATAGTATGAAAAGAATTTCTTCATCCTGTTCCCATCCTTATAAAATAGTTAAAGCAACTTGATTATACCACTAAAAATTTTCTGTAATAGAGTAAATATACAAGGTATTGGCTTATGATTAACTTATGGAGATTCTTAGTGTAAAATTAAGTATCGTAGTATAAAAAATTTATTTAAAAGTCTTAAGAGATTTGAGGAATTAGCATGTCAAAAATTAATTTAGGAATTATTTACGGTGGTAAGTCGACAGAACACGAAGTATCAGTGCGTTCAGCTAAGAGTGTGTTAGATGCGCTAGATAAAAATAAATACAACATCAGTTTAATCTACATAAGTAAAGATGGACAATGGCGCTTGTTAAATGATAATCAGGAAATTAAAATGGTCAGTGACAAAGAGGCAGAAGAAGTGTTTGTGTCACCTGCAACTGGCTTGAGAACAGCGAGTGAATTAATCGACTTTGATTCAGTTTTACCGATTTTACACGGTACAGCTGGTGAAGACGGAAGCATCCAAGGGCTATTAGAGTTGGCTGGTGTTCCATATGCAGGTTGTGGTATTAGAAGTTCGGCGGTATGCATGGACAAAGATATGACAAAGCGTCTTTTAAATCTTGCAAATATCCAGACGGCTAAAGGAATAACGGTAAACTATTTCGATAAGGACCAAATCAGTTTCGAGTCTACTTATGAAACACTTGGATTACCGATGTTTATCAAGCCTGTGAATCAGGGCTCTTCAGTTGGTGTTTCTAAGGTCACGAGTAAAGAAGAATTTACAACTGCCTTGGATTTAGCATTCTTGTTCGATACTAAAGTGATGATCGAACAAGGCATTGATGGTAGAGAAATTGAAGTGTCAGTTCTTGGTGCGGAAGACTTATTCGTCTCAGTACCTGGTGAAATCGTGTCACAGACTGAATTTTATTCTTACGAATCAAAATACTTAGATGATGACGGTGCAGTGCTGAATATTCCGAGTGAACTCACTGAAGACGAGACAAAACAAATTCAAGAAATCGCTAAAGAGACTTTTAGAGCGCTCGACTGTGAAGGTATGGCAAGAGTGGATGTCTTCCTAACTAACGATGGTGAAATTATTGTCAACGAAGTGAATACCTTACCGGGATTTACGAGTATTTCTATGTATCCTAAATTGTTAGAAGTCTCAGGTATTCCATATAGCAACTTACTTGATGAATTAGTCCGCTTATCGATTGATAGAAGCCAAAGAAATAAAGCCTTAAAAACAGATTTTTCATAGGAGGACACACCGTGGAAATACGTTTAGCCAAAGTAGAGGATGCCCTGGCCATTGCGAAAGTTCAAGTTGAAAGTTGGTATTCTACCTATAAAGGTATTGTGCCGGATTCATACCTTAACAGTCTAGATGTAAAGAAAAGAGAAAAGGTTTGGCAGTCGGCAGCAGATACTCAGCCAATGTTTGTAGCGGAGTTAGACGGTGAAGTTGTCGGTTTTGTAATCGCTGGAGAGAACCGTGATAAGGATAGCTATCCTGAATACGACGGAGAGCTTTACGCGATATATTCCTATCAACATGTCCAAGGACAAGGTATTGGGCGTGAACTTTTTGAAGCCGCTGTTCGAAATTTATCTGAACGTGGATATAAAAAGATGACAGTTGCAGTTTTGACTGAAAATCCTACTGTTGGTTTTTATAAACATATGGGTGGAGAAATACTCGGTGAAGAAATCATTACTATAGATGGAGTAGACATTAACGAATCTATCTATGGCTATAGTGATATAAGTAAATTGTAAAATTTTGGGGGTTTTATAGTGAAAGATGGATTAATAGAAAGATTAACTAGATATGTAAAAATTGATACTCAATCTGATGCCAACAGCGAGACAGTACCATCGACAAGTAAACAGTGGGATTTATTAAAAGTCTTAGCAAAAGAGCTAAAGGAACTTGGTCTTACTGATGTTGACTTAGATGACAAAGGCTATTTGTTTGCGACCTTACCGAAAAATACAGAGGGCTTAAGAACGCTTGGATTTTTAGCACATGTAGATACTGCGACGGATTTTACAGGCACAAATGTAAAACCACAAGTTGTCGACTATGACGGTGGAAATATTGTCTTAAATAAAGATTTAAATGTCGTCTTAACACCAGAACAGTTTCCAAATTTAAATGGCTATAAGGGTCATACCTTGATGACAACAGATGGCACGACCTTACTCGGTGCAGATAACAAAGCGGGTGTAACGGAAATTATGACTGCCATTGAGTATCTAATTGAGCACCCTGAAATTAAACACGGTGATGTGAGGATTGGCTTTACACCTGATGAAGAAATTGGGCGTGGACCCCATGACTTCGATGTAGATAAATTTAAGGCTGATTTTGCCTATACTGTGGACGGTGGACCTTTAGGTGAACTGCAGTATGAAAGCTTCAATGCAGCAGGTGCAAAAGTTAAGGTTACGGGTAATAGCGTCCATCCGGGTACGGCTAAAGATACAATGGTGAATGCCGCACGCATTATGTCAGAAATCGTTGCATCATTCGATGCGAAAGACACACCTGAACATACATCAGGCTATGAAGGCTTCTACCATGTAACGAATTTAATAGGTGATGTTGAAAACGCTGAATTCAATATGATTATTAGAGATTTTGATCAAGACGCCTTTAAAGAACGTAAATCACTTGTTCAAAAAGTAGTCGATGCATTTATCGATAAATACCCAGAAGCAGATATTCAATTAGAATTAAATGATCAGTATTACAACATGAAAGAAATCATTGAAAAAGATATGACACCAGTTGAACTTGCTAAACAAGCTATGGCAGACTTAGGAATTGAAGCGGTTATAGAACCCGTTAGAGGCGGTACAGACGGTTCTCAATTATCATATAAGGGACTGCCAACACCGAACCTCTTCACAGGTGGAGAGAACTTCCACGGTAAATTCGAATTTGCATCCATAGACGATATGGAAAGGGCAACACAAACTATTATTAAGATTATAGAATTAAATGCAAAATAAGGAAGACCAAAAAAGGATTACTGTGAATTCACAGTAATCCTTTTACATTACTTATTCAATTTTTTAACTTCATCATCGATTGGTCTTGCCTTAGTAAAGGATTGGCCAATAACATCATCTGGGACGATACGTTTTAAGAAGAAAGCTGAAACTAAACCAATGAATAAGAAGCCTGTACCGACTAAAAAGGCTAAGTTAATACCATCTAAGGTTGCTTGATTAATCATTGTTTCAGTTGGATTGTCCATACCTCTTAATTGTAAGTTGGTATAGGTCTGCATAACTGTAATGAGTAGTGCTATACCAATCGAGCCACTCACCTGGTTCAACATACTATTTAATGATGACCCATGTGGTGTTAAGTGAGGCGGTAGTGAATTCATTCCATTCGTCATAACTGGAGTGTTTACGAGTGTCATCCCGAGTGCACGAACCATGTAAATTGTTAATAGATAAGTGAATGGTGTATCAATTTCTAGTCGACTTAAGAAGAAGGTTGTGACTACCGCAATCGTTAAGCCAAATACTGCCATATTTTTTGGACCATACATATCAAACAGCTTACCTGAAACAGGGCTCATGAAGCCCATAATTAAGGCACCAGGAAGCATCAATAATCCTGTATCTAGAGGACTTAAGCCTTGTATATCTTGCATGAAAATTGGAATGAGAATCATACCCGCAAATAGTGCCATATTTGCTGCTCCGATAATGATCGATGCAATCGTGTACATCGGGTATTTATAGACTCTAAAGTCTAACATTGGGTGTTCGAGTTTCATCTGACGAAGTACGTAGGTTGTTACACCAGCAAGCCCGATGAACAATGGAATGAGAACTCTTGTATCTGCAAGTCCATATTCACCAGCAGAACTTAGTCCGTAAAGTACGCCGCCAAAACCAATTGTAGATAGAACAATAGAAGGTATATCAATATGTGCTTCTTTATGCTGTTTAATCTTCGGTAACTTCCAGAATCCAACCCCTAACACAATCACTAAAATTGGAATCATCATAAAGAACAACATATGCCAGCTGTAACGTTCTACGACTATACCTGATACGGTTGGTCCGATAGCTGGGGCAAAGAACATGACGAGACTGAAAAGCCCCATAGCTGTCCCACGTTGGTTAGGCGGGAAGCTTACGATCATGATGTTCATCAAGAGTGGCATCAGCATCGCTGAACCTGACGCTTGAATCATACGACCAATAATTAAAACGATAAATACAGGTGCGAAGCCAGAAACAATCGTTCCGACTAAGAATAAGCCCATAGCAGCTAAGAATAAGGATTTCGCACTAAATTTTTGCATTAAGTAAGCTGTTGTAGGAATAATGATTCCAGAAACGAGCATGTAAGCGGTAGATACCCATTGGACTGCAGAAGTGGATACGCCGAAATCATTTTTGATAGCGGGTAGGGCGACGTTAAGAAATGTGTTCGATAAAAACGAAATAAATGCACCGGATAACAAGATAATAATAAGTCTATAATCCGGTTTAGATTGTACAGTTTCTGACATGTTGTCTCCCCTTTATATAAAAAATCAATTTATATATTATACCCTACTTTAAATAAAATTTCATTAAAAACTATCCAATTCTATTATCAATTTGAATGTAGATAAAGAATCCAATCGTTATACCAAGTAAAACACTTATTGGTAAAGCATAATTGTCTGGTATCGAAGGTAAGAATGTTTCAATAATCCAATTTATGCCGAAGACAGCTATTGCCATTAAGACTAATGAAGACAGTAAACGTGTCATAGATTTCCTCCTATAAAACTGTTATTCTTAAATTCTAACAAACCTCAAGGTGGACATGGGAGAAAAATAGCTTGATAATATAAATAAATGAGTTTATTGGGAGGAGAATCCTTATAATGAAGACGAATTTTCATAATTACGCTGAGGAATACATGCACCATCGAAATGATATTCCGAACATGTTTTATGAAGAGTTAGAACGTCGTGGCATTGAATTATCCGGTGCAATTGTCGCTGATATTGGTGCAGGTCCTGGTTTTGTAAGTAAGGTTTTAAGTGATTACGGTGCAATCGTGGATGCAGTAGAACCTTCGGACGCCTTTATTGAACTAGGTAAGGAATACGTTGGTAATAATGACCGTATTAATTTTACTCAAGGGACAGCAGAAGAAACAAATTTGAAGTCAGATACTTATGATTTGGTATTTGTCATGAGAGCCTGGCATTGGTTTGATAGTGATAAGGCAACAGCAGAAATCAGTCGTATACTGAAACCAGGTGGCCTATTAATTGTCGGGGACATTGGCTTTACAGTGTCAAATAAAATGATGAAAGACTCAATGAAAATTGTAAAAAAACATTCTAAGAATGAAGAACTACATCCAGCAGGTACAAAAGAAGATTCCCTACAGATGATCAATGGATTTCCAGTAGAGTGGTTTAGCGACTGGAAACACGGTAAGTTTTCAATAGAAGAATTTTTCAAAAAAGAGTATAAGGTGAAATTCACAGATCAAGAATGGATTGCACGTTTAGGTACATCATCTTGGCTAGTGAGATTTAAGAAGAAACAAAAGGATAAAGTACTTGAAGAGATTGCCGGTCTATTAGATCATTTAGATGAATCAAAAAAACATAAAGCGCCCCATGTTTTAAACGTGGCTATATTAAAAAATATGAGGAAATAGGAAGCGAAAATTTCGCTTCCTCTTATTTTTGCACTTTTTTATGTAAGCGGTGTAATAATCATTTAATGTATGAAAGCGAAAACAATTAGTATAAACATACATTTTATTGTATGTTTTATTGTATGTGTGCAATATGGTGAAATTTCACTTTAAATTAATACTTACATTCCTGAATTAACTAATAATTGTCAATATATTTACTTTGAATATAACATCACATAATCTTTGAAATCGCTTGGTATATATAGTATTATAAAGATACACAAAGAGGTACAGAAAAATACTCTAATGAAATTTTTATAAATAGGGAGGGAAAGAAATGATAATTTCAGATAAGATTACTGCAGAAGTTCGTATGAAGGAATTTAAAGAGATGGCGTATAATAATGCAATTTTAAAAGACAACAAATCAGACAAAGAAGTTAAGCGTCCATTTTTAAACAAGCTAATCAGCGCTTTATCACTATAATTCAATTAATCAAATAAATTTTAGCCATTCCTGTAGAGAGAGGAATGGCTTTTTTAGCTTAAATTTAATTGCCAGTACAAGCCGAACTGATCTTGTACAATTGCATAGCGTTTACTCATATTATAATCATCAAGTGGTACGTGTATTGCACCATTCTTTTTTAACTTTCTATATAAAAGTTCGATCTCCTCCAAACTTTCACATTCCAAATACAAGGAAACTTCTGGATTAAAGCTTGTACCAGTTGGCATCTTTGCATCTCTAACTACTATATTTAAATCTCCAATTCTTACGACAGCCTGTTGCACTTTTGATGAATTTTCATAGTTTAAAAACTGTAAAATCTCTAAATCTCTAAATACTTCCTTATAATATTCTATGGCTGAAAATGCTGTTCCATTAAATGATATAAGCGGCATGGCAGCTTTCATTAAAATACTCCTTTACAACTGATATAGTATTGTTTACAATCCTAATTGAACAGATTAGAACAGATTGATTCTGTTTCACTTATATTATAACAGTTCGAATCGTAAGTTTATCAAGGGGTGTAAAGATGATTGAATTAAATAATATTACTAAATCATTTCATGGCCAAAAAGGCATGTTCAAGGCCCTGGATGATATTTCAATATCCATAAATGATCAAGAGAAATTTGGCATTATTGGCGCGAGTGGTTCAGGTAAATCAACGCTACTTAGAATGATTAATGCGCTAGAAACACCTGACGAAGGTACTGTAACAGTTCAGGGGAAAAATCCTTCAAAATTAAAAAATGAGCAGCTACGTAAGTATAAAAAAGACATCAGTATGGTCTTTCAACAATTTAATCTACTAAACAATAAGACAGTATTAGAAAATATCATATTACCACTGAAATTACATACATATAAAGATGCTCTAGATGTCGAAGAAGTATTGAAGTTTACAGGCTTACTAGATAAGAAAGATAACTACCCAGGTCAATTATCAGGTGGACAAAAACAAAGAGTTGGTATAGCGAGGGCATTAATTACCAAGCCAAAAATTTTACTCTGTGATGAACCGACAAGTGCCTTAGATGATAAGACCACAGATGAAATTGTGGAGGTTTTAAAACAAGCGCACAAGGTCTATGGCATGACAATAGTTATTGTTACACATGAATTAAATGTCATTAAACAGCTTTGTGATCGTACAGTTGTCCTAGAAGATGGGAAGGTACTAAACACACTGGCTATTGAGCCATCAAATCAGACTGTATCAAAACTGTCATACTACGACAGAATTTTGGAGGTGCTCAGCCATGGTTGATGCATTCATCTTGTATTTTGAGCGTGTTTTTGAGTATTTTCCGAGCATGATTACCAGTTTAAATGAAACAGGAATTATGATGGGATTTGCAATGGTCGCTGCAATTTTGCTCGGCTTACCACTGGGTACCTTGTTGTTTCTAACAGATGAGAAACAGCCCTTAGAAAATAAGGTGATTTATTCAGTTACCAATGCACTAGTGAATATCATTCGTTCATTTCCGTTTCTCTTATTAGTCATCGCCATGCAACCACTCATAAGAGAAGTCTATGGCAGGGCGACTGGGGATCCTATTGCAGCATCATTTCCATTAATGGTGGTGGCAATTGCCTTATACGCAAGGTTTGTTCAGCAGTCCTTACTAGACGTCCCTAGAGGTGTGCTTGAAACCGCAGAAGCCATGGGTGCCTCGATACCCCAACTGGTCTACAGATTTCTGTTTGTAGAAGCGAGAAGTTCACTCGTTGTAGGATTTACCACAGCTTTTGTAAGCTTTATTTCTTATTCGACAATTATGGGAGTTGTCGGTGGTGGAGGTATTGGTGATTTTGCCATTCGCTACGGATACCAGCGTTATGAAACAGATATTATGTATACAGCCATTGTCATTATTATTATCTTTGTACAAATTGCGCAGTGGTTAGGTCTTAAACTTGCTAAAAAATTAGATAAAAGATAAAGGGGTTTTGTAAATGAAAAAGTTAAAGTGGGTTACAGTTTTCGCATCAATATTAATGGTGTTGAGTGCATGCAGTGATGAAGATACAGCAAATAATAGCACTGAAGAAGATACACATATCGTCGTTGCTTCACAGACACCGCCGATGACAGATATTGTAGAGATTGTTGCGGATGTCATCGAAGAACCGTATACAGTTGAGTTGATGGAAGTATCAGATAACATCCAGTATAACGAAGCTGTGTTTAATGATGAAGCAGATGCGAGTTTTGCACAGCACGAACCTTTTATGGAACAGTTTAACAATGAAAATGATGCAGACTTAGTTGCGATGGAGGAAATATACAATGCGATTGTCGGGTTTTACTCGCCGGTATACAGTTCCATTGATGAAGTGAAAGACGGCGATGAGGTTGCGATTCCAAGTGATCCAACAAATGAAGCAAGAGCCTTGATGATCTTAGCTCAAGAAGGTCTAATTACTTTAGCTCCAGATGTTGATTTTGAAGCGACAGTTGAAGATATCACAGAAAACCCGAAGAATTTAGAATTTACACATGTTGATTTGTTAAACCTTTCTGCATCATATGAAGATGGTATTCCACTCGTATTTAACTATCCGACATACATAGAGCCGCTCGGTCTTACACCTGAGGATGCAGTGTTATTAGAAGATGACAGTGACAATACCTTTGCAATCCAAGTCGTTGCACGTGAAGGTCAAGCGGATTCAGAAAAGATTAAAGCCTTAAATGAAGCATTCACTTCACAAGAAGTCTATGATTTCTTAGATGATTTAAAAGATAAGGCTCACCTAGAACCGGCATTTGAAGGAGGCGAGTAAAGTGAAGAAACTCTCTTTAATTTTCTTATCTTCTATGTTCTTTATAGCAGGTTGTGGCAATGGTGAAGATACGGCGGACACCGAAGACACACATATCGTTGTTGCTTCCCAAACGCCTCCAATGACAGATATTGTTGAAGTTGCAGCCGAAGCTGTAGAAGAACCTTACACAATTGAGTTAATGGAAGTTGCGGATAATATTCAGTTTAATGAGGCAGTGTTTAATGATGAAGCGGATGCGAGTTTTGCTCAACATGAACTGTATATGGAACAGTTTAATAGAGAGAACGGGGCAGACTTAGTCGCTACAGAAGAAATTTACAATGCAATTGTTGGCTTCTATTCACCTGTCTATGAGTCAGTTGAAGAAGTACAAAAAGGTGATGAGGTTGCGATCCCAAGCGATCCAACCAACGCCACACGTGCACTATTAATGTTGGCAGATCAAGCCCTTATCGCACTTGATGAAGAAGCTGGAATGGAAGCGACAGTGGACGATATTGAAGACAATCCACATGATTTAAAATTTACCCAGGTTGAGGTACTCAATTTAAAAGAAGCTTATGAAGATGGAGTAGAACTCGTCTTCAGTTACCCAGCTTATATCGAACCACTCGGCTTAACACCAAAAGATGCGATTTTCTTAGAGGAAGACAGTGATAATACTTATGCGAGCCAAGTCGTAGTAAGAGAAGGTAATGCTGACAAAGAAAAAATTAAAGCTTTAAACGAAGCATTTACCTCACCAGAGGTCTATGAATATTTAGAAGAATTAAAGGATAAAGCACATCTAGAACCAGCCTTTGAAGGAGGGGAGTAATGATGAAGAAGCTGTCTATACTTTTTCTATCATCCTTATTTTTCTTAGCTGCTTGTGGTAATGGTGAAGACACAGCGGACACCGAAGACACACATATAATCATTGCTTCACAGTCAGAACCATTAACAGATATGGTAGAAAAAGCAGCAGAAGTCATTGAGGAACCTTATACCATGGAATTGTTACAAGTAAACGATAATATTCAATATAATGAAGCCACTTTCAACGATGAGGTAGATGGAAGTCTAGCACAGCATGAATTGTATATGGAAAGCTTTAATGAAGAAGCTGGTGCAGACTTAGTTGTGATCCAGCCGGCTTACATTTCTAATGTTGGGTATTATTCACCTGTCTATGAGTCAATAGAAGAAATTGAAGACGGTGCAGAAGTCGCAATTCCGAGTGATCCACCAAATGAAGCACGCGCATTACACATTTTAGATGGTGCAGGTCTGATTACACTTGATGAAGATGTTGGCATAGAAGCTCAGGTAGGTGATATCGTGGAAAACCCACTTAACTTAACATTTACTCATGTCGACTTATTCAACTTAACAGCAGCGTATGAAGATGGTGTTGAGCTTGTCTTTGAGCATCCGAACTTTATCGAAAATATAGGTCTGTATCCTAAGGATGCGATATTACTAGAAGATAAAGATGAAAAACGTTTTGCCTTCCAGTTGGTAACCCGTGAAGGTAAAGCGGATAGTGAAAAAATGCAGGCAGCTAAAAAAGCACTAACATCACAAGAAGTCTATGATGTCTTGATGGAAGATGCTGAACACGATCAATTTACACCGGCTTTTGAACCGGGACAACCTGCAGAATAATTTAATAGTCGCACCTTGGCTCAACCTCCCTTGCCAAGGTGTTTTTATTATTTTAAGAGTATTTTTTTAATTGAAAACGTAATCATATTGCATATTATTTGAATTGTCGTATAATTCGAACAATAAGTTACTTACCTAATGAAGTTTGGAGTGAAGGGTATGATTGAACAACCAATAGTGGCCACGGTCATGTTATTTGCTTTACTGGCACTTGGAGAATTGATTTCAATTGCCACAAGAGCAAGGATTCCAATGCTGATGAC
The DNA here is from genome assembly GCF_036665975.1 of Jeotgalicoccus huakuii. Classification (NCBI taxonomy): domain Bacteria; kingdom Bacillati; phylum Bacillota; class Bacilli; order Caryophanales; family Staphylococcaceae; genus Jeotgalicoccus; species Jeotgalicoccus huakuii. The sequence goes on from NZ_JAVIYN010000006.1 coordinate 77,898, forward strand.
AGCGATGATTGGATTTTTAGTATTTACTTGGATCGGTGTTTTTCCAGAGAATATTTTAGAGCTATCAACATTACCTGCCCTCGGTGCGATTTTAATTGGACCTTTAATTATACATATGGGTACTTTGATGCCATTTAGTACCTTGAAAAAACAGTGGCGTGCAGTTGTAATTTCTGTAAGTGGTTTAATTGGTGCGTTGACATTAGTACTGATTATCGTCCCAATAGTCTTTGATTTTGAAACAGCAGCAAGTGGTGTTGGTCCAATTTCAGGTGGTGTCGTGGCTCTTTTAATTACCACTGAGAAATTAACTGAAATTGGTATGACGTCTCTTATTGTTATACCTGTGTTAATTGCTGCTTTACAAACACCAATTGGTATGCCTTTAATTTCCTTCTTATTAAAACGTTACGCGGGATATTTTGTAAAGAATACGACTGCAACTAAAAAGGAAATTGAAGACATCACCGAAGAGGAAGTACCAGTACGATTTAGTATTTTTAAAAATAATATTATTCTTCTATTTACAGTCTTTCTCTTGGCTGCGGTCGCAACGATATTAAGTGAATATACTGGTATTCATTACACCTTATTTAGTTTACTTTTTGGTATATTGATCTTGAATGCGAAGTTGTTCCCGCAAGCAGTACTACAGAAATCGAATTCATTTAGTTTTATGATGGTGGGCTTGATTTTTGTCGTTATTGGTACAATGGGTGGTATCACTCCACAAGACGTTATTAATAATATCCCTCCTGTACTATTAATATTATTGACTGGGGTTGGGGGTCACGCGCTTGGTGGATTCATTGCTTCTAAAGCTGTCGGCTGGCATCCATTTAAAGGTATGCCTGTTGCCTTAACAGCCTTAGTTGGTTTCCCTGGTGACTATATTATTTGCGAAGAAGTATCTAGAAGTACGACAGATAATGCCGTTGATCAAGAACGTGTGTTTTCGGAAATTGTCACCCCTATGTTAATTGGTGGGTTTGTCACGGTCACCATTGCATCTGTTGTCATTGCATCATTTGTAATGGGAATGCTATAAAAAGGAGATTTCATTCATGTCAAAAACTATCGTAAAAAATATTAACTTAATTGATGGATCGGGTTCAGATGTACAAAAAAACGTAAACGTCGTGATAGAAAATGGGAAATTCACACACATTACAACAGAAGTAATAGAAACTGATGCAACAGTGATCGACGGTCAAGGAAAATATATGTTGCCAGGTATGATCGATGCTCATGTGCATTTATCTACTGAATTTAAACCATTAGCAGAACGTGTTGCTACACCATTTTCTTATAGTTTCTATGAAGCAATTCAATATGCTGAAAGAACAATTGATGCTGGAGTCACAACTGTTAGAGACGCCTTAGGTAGTCCACTTGGTTTTAAACAAGCAATCAATGATGGGTTGGTTCGTGGGCCACGTATGCAAGTGTCAATTAATGCCTTATCTATTACAGGGGGGCATGGCGATGGTTTAAACTATTCTGGTATTGATTTAAGTTTAGTGAGACCTTATGAAGGGATGCCGGACGGTATTGCAGATGGAGTGGAAGAAGTAAGAAAACGTACAAGAGAAATGCTTCGAGCTGGGGCAGATGTCATTAAAGTCATGGCTACCGGAGGAGTATCAAGTCCGACAGACCACCCTAAATTTACTCAGTATTCACTAGAAGAACTAAAGGTCATAGTTGAAGAAGCGCAGTTTAGAAATGGTGTCAAAGTTATGGCGCATGCTCAAGGTTTAGAAGGAATTAAAAACTGTGTTGAAGCAGGTATTCATTCTATTGAACATGGTATTTATTTAGATGATGAAGTGATTGAAAAGATGAAAGAAAAAGGCACGTATCTCGTACCAACATTACTTGCACCAGTATCAGTTATTGAATTTGCAGATGAGTTAGGTATTTCAGAAGTCGGTCTTAAAAAGTCTAAGGAAGTAATGGATGCCCATAGAGCAAGCTTTAAAAAAGCTTATGATGCAGGGGTGAATATTGCTATGGGGACAGACGCAGGTGTGTTCAAACATGGTACGAACTTAAGAGAGCTTGAGCTGATGGTGGAAGCTGGAGCCACTCCGATGGACGCAATTGTTATTTCGACAAAAAATGCAGCAGAATGTATGGAAATAGAAAACCTTGGACTTGTTCAAGAAGGATACATTGCTGACTTTATTCTGACAGACGGTAATCCACTTGAAGATATCGGACTCCTTAAAGATAATGACCGAATTAAAGTTGTTGCCAAGGATGGGAAAATCCTTAAAGAAATTGCATAAAGATTCAAAAGCCGCCCTTGGCGGCTTTTTTAGTGCGTTGAAAAGTCGGTTGAGTTGCTATAACATAGTAAAAGTATAGTAGCCGAAGGGGGAGAAGGTATGAAACTTAGAAACACTTTGAAAAATATTCAGTTTGAAAAAATTCGTTTATCGTTAAATTCAAAGTTTACGGTTCAAACATTAATTAATGTCTTAACCATTATTGTCGGTTCGTTTTTATTTTCCATAGGTGTAAATAGTTTTATGATTGCCGGTAATTTAGGTGAAGGTGGATTTATTGGTATTTCTATTATTTTATACTACGCATTTGGCCTACCGACAGCCTTAACAAACTTAATTATGAACTTTGCGATTTTGATTGTTGGTTTTAAGTTTTTAGGTAAACGTGCCATGTATTACACGATTTTTACCATACCGATGACCTCCCTCGCACTTTGGGTAACTGAAACCTGGCAAATTCAAACTGATGAAATACTGATCAATACTGTCTTTGGTGGGCTCTTTATAGGGACAGGAATTGGGTTGATTATTCGTGTCGGGTCTACAACGGCAGGTACGACAATCTTAGCCAAGATGGCGAATAAATTTTTAGATGTCAACGTATCTTATGCCTTACTGTTCTTTGATTTAATTGTTATTACGATTGGTTTAACTGTGATGAGCATTGAGCAAGTCTTGTTAACAGTAATCGCTTTATATGTAGCAACAAAAGTGATGGACTTCATTATAGAAGGTATGAATCCGAAAAAAGCAGTTACGATTATTTCTCAAAAACCGGATGTTGTGGCGAACTTAATCAATACAAAAATCAACCGTGGAGTGACAATTTTAGATGGTCGTGGATACTATTCTAAAGAAGATAAAGACATTCTGTTTGTAGTCATCAATAAATCACAGCTCAATAGACTAAAACGTCTAATTAAAGCAAATGACGATCAAGCCTTTGTTGTGGTGCATGATGTAAACAGTGTATTAGGTAACTACTTAATTTAGACGCATATTATTTTAGAATAAATGTATAAAAAATCGTCCGCTAACGTTTGCGGACGATTTTTATGTCATTTAGTACTTTAAATGACGATCATACAAATAGACAATGACGTTCTCATTTTCAGCAATGATGTTGAAGCCTTTATACTGCAGCCAAGTTTTCGAAAACGTTGAGCGATAGTATTCGTGAGAGAGGATATAAATCTTACTGACTTCATGGGTACATTCTAAGTATTTATCAATTAGCTTTGAACCAAAACCTTGGTTAGGTAAAGTGGCATGAAGTATGATTTCGGATATGTATTGATTATTTGTACCATCGCCATTCGATCGCATAAGCGCAACGAGCTTATCTTCTTGCCGAAGCGTGATGACAAAATCTGAGTTGATAATATCTGTTCTGAGTTTATTATAATCATTATACAAATCATTACCACCAGAAGTATACAGTTCCCTCACATCATCTAGTGTGATCAGTTTTTCAGTTGATATTGTATCCATATTCTTCACCTCTAAATCATCAATAATACAGCTGATTTGGGAATGTTCTAATATTGAAAGATATCAGCTGGTTGTTTATAATCATAACTGTATACGGTTACATTTAAAAGAAAAAATTAAATTATTCAGAAAAAGGTGAGCGATTTGGAACTTCAGCTACAGTTGTATTTTTACCATAAAGAGATTGAACAATCTCCAGAGTACGTGTTTAGCGTTCTAAACAATGATCAAGAACTCCTTGACAGAGTACAAAAACTAACAGCAATTACTTATAACTCAGACGTTACAAATCAAAGATCAGTCGGGACAGAAGGGATATTAGTATACAATGAGGCTAATATTAATACAGAAGTAATATTTTACACAGATAATCGTCGACTTGAGTTTGAATCATACGTCCCAGCGGGTAGATTATGGACAATGGTTAATATTGTACCGGTTGAAGGTCGCTCTGAGCTAACCATTTCGACGAAACTTATTACGGATTCTCCAGTAAGTTTTGCACTTTATGCCTTAAAGATTCCTAGAGTTAAGAAACAATTCAATGACATTGTAGGACGTTTAGAAGCGGGGGAATAATTGTACTATGAGAGTTCAGCAGTATGCAGAGGATGCTTTAACAGTTACGCTTGGTCAAGATATTGACGAGACCATCAATACACAGCTTGTACAACTAAAAGAAAAATTTGTAGAGCTAGATTTTGAAGGGGTTCTGGATATTGTTATATCCTATACCAGTTTAATTATTTATTTTGATGTTTTACGAGCGGACGTTAAGGCGATGAAATCAGCCTTAGAAGAAATGAAGCAAGAAGAATTATCGACCACACCATCAAGTTATAAGGTCGTTGAAATACCTGTGTGTTATGGCGGTGAATTTGGTCCTGATATCAAAAAATTTGAAGAATCTGGATTGTCTGAAACTGACGTCATAGAACTACATAGCAACAAAGAGTATTTAGTATATATGCTCGGTTTTATGCCGGGCTTTCCTTATTTAGGTGGCCTAGACAAAAGGCTTTATAAAGATCGATTGGATTCACCAAGAACACGTATTCCAGCAGGTTCTGTTGGTATTGGTGGACAACAGACAGGAATGTATCCATTTACTTCACCAGGAGGCTGGAACTTATTGGGACGTACCCCAATCCCCCTCTACGATAAAAACCGAGATCACGCCATACTGTATGAAGCAGGGGATCGTATCGTCTACAAGGCGATTGATGAAGACGAATATTATCGGTTAGAACAGGCCTATTATGATGGGACGTACGAAGTTAAAGTTATCGACAGAGGTGAAGCAAATGACGATTAAGATTACCGAGCCAGGACTGTTTACAACAGTGCAAGATTTAGGTAGAAGAGGCTATGAGTCTTATGGTTTTTCTCCAGCAGGTGCTATGGACTATAGAAGTTACTGTCTAGCAAATGCTTTAGTCGGTAACGGTTTTACAAAAGCGACTCTAGAGATGACCTTCCAAGGTACACAATTTACTGTACTTAAGAAAACAACAATCGCAACTGCCGGCGCCCCAATGAAACTAACAGTAAATAATCAGCCGTACAGAATTGGTACGATTATCGACTTGGATAAAGGAGACCAGGTCGTTTTTGGTAGTGTGGAAAGTGGCGTTAGAACTTATGTCGCTTTTACAGGTGGATTAGATTTGCCTAGTGAGCTTGGTAGTTATGCGACACATACGAGAAGTGGAATTGGTGGATACAAGGGACGAGTCCTTCGAGCAGGTGATATCCTAAAAACTATTGGCGGTCATGCTGACGTTCCTTTATTAGAAGTAGATGAAGTAATAGAGACACATGAAGTAGAAGAAATACGCGTCATACTCGGCCAAGAAAGTGAACGCTTTAATGCCGAATATCAAAATTTGTTTAAGTCATCTGAATATACGGTTTCTAAAGATACGGATCGTATGGGTGCGAGGTTAGAAGGTCCAGCAATCAAATCGGATGATGGGCACGATATTTTAAGTGCACCGACCCAATTTGGTAGCATCCAAATACCTAAAAATGGACAGCCGATTATTCTTCTAGCAGACAGACAAACAGCAGGTGGATACACTAAAATCGCCACCGTTGCTAAAGTCGATCTACCTAAAATTGCTCAGAAGCAACCTGGGGATAGAATTCGTTTTAAAGAAATTAGCGTGGAAAGTGCAAGTGCGCTGTACAAGGAAAGTTTAGAGCAGTTACAAAATAAGATCGATTTAGTACCATCAAAAGATTTTGAAGCAGTAAGAAGAACAGATGCCAATAGCGTGTCGAAATTAATTGGAGGATAAGTCATGAATTATAAAGATATAAAAAAATTAGTGAAACTCTTAAAAGAGGAAGATTTATCAGTTTTAAGTTTTTCAGATGAAAGTACATCTATTCATCTAGAAAGAAATATGAGTAATGGTGTGACTAGTGCAACAAGTACACCTGCATCAACTGACACGAGTGCAAATGAAGAAAGTTCTGATTTACTAGAAATCAAAGCGTCGCAACTTGGTACATTTTTCATTAACAAAGATGAGAACAGCGAAGAAACATTTGTAGCTGTGGGTGATACAGTACAAAAAGGTGATCAAGTTGGCTTTATAGAAGCAATGAAAGTATTTAATGACGTGAAGAGTGATGTTGCTGGTACCGTTGAAGAAATTTTAGTGTCCAATGGAGATACTGTTGAATTTGGTGATGTGTTGATTCGCTTACGTCCAGAAGGAGCATAAGTTATGAGAAAAGTGTTAATTGCTAACCGCGGAGAAATTGCAGTTCGTATTATAAGAACTTTAAAAGAAATGAATATTAAGAGTGTCGCGATTTACTCAGACGGTGACCGAGATAGCTTGCATGTTGCCTTGGCAGACGAAGCATATTGCATCGGTGGACCAAAAAGTGCTGATAGCTACTTGAACATTGACCGTATTTTACAAGCTGCGACGGTCAGTGAATCGGATGCGATTCATCCTGGTTACGGGTTTTTATCGGAAACACCTGAATTCGCAAGACGTACAGAGGAAGCGGGGTTCATTTTCATTGGGCCTGATGCGTCGACGATGGAAAAAATGGGTGATAAGGCGATGGCTCGTCAGACAATGGATGAGGCTGGAGTACCTGTCATACCGGGTAGTGAGGGTGTCGTAGATTCGATTGAGGCGGTAAAAGCTATCGCTAACGAAGTGACATACCCAATTGTAATCAAGGCCGTATCCGGTGGTGGCGGTAAAGGCATGCGTTTTGCTTTTAATGATGAAGATGTTGACAAATTATACAGTCAAGCGAAGCAGGAAGCTAAAAGTTCTTTTAATGATGACCGCCTATATGTTGAAAAATATATTCCGAAAGCGAGACACATAGAAATTCAGGTTATCGGTGATGGTAAAGGAGAAGCGGTGCATTTATTTGAAAGAGATTGCTCGATTCAAAGAAATAATCAGAAGCTTCTAGAAGAAGCGCCAGCGACAATTTTAAGTGAAAAAGAGCGAGCTGACATTACGGAAACCACACGTCAAGCAATCGCAAAACTGAAATACCGTGGAGCTGGAACGATTGAATACTTATATGTACCAGAAGAGAAGCGTTTTTACTTCATTGAGATGAATACGAGAGTCCAAGTGGAACATACCGTATCTGAAGCGGTAACAGGCATCGATATCATTAAGTCGCAGATTAAAGTGGCATTCGATGGAGAAATTGGTTTTACTCAAGATGAAGTTCAGTTGTCTGGTCACGCTATTGAAGCACGAATTAATGCAGAAGACCCGGCTAACAATTTCTTGCCTTCGCCGGGTAAAATCGAAAAACTTCACTATGGCTTAGGTAGGAATGTCAGAGTGGACAGTCACATCTATTCGGGTTATGTGATTCCACCTTTCTACGATTCGATGATTGCAAAAATAATTGTAACTGCAAATAATCGTACGGATGCTTTAGATAAGCTGAAGTTAGTCTTAGGTGAAACAGTGATTGAACCAATTAAAACAAATTTGAATTTACAATATTTCTTGGCTGGACATCCGAAAGTGCATGCCAACGATTACGATATTAAATTTATTCATAATGAGAATATCATTGATTAAGGAGGATTCACATGTCTGAGTTAACAATAGATTTAAATGCTGATTTAGGTGAGAGTTATGGTAATTACAAGATTGGCAATGATGCTGAAATTATTCCTATGATTTCATCTGCTAACGTTGCTTGTGGCTTTCATGCAGGAGATCCGAGTGTGATGATTGAGACAATTAAACGCATTAAAGAATCTGGGACAACTGGAATTGGAGCCCATCCTGGTTATTTAGATTTGATGGGCTTTGGTCGTCGATTTATGAAATTATCTGATGATGAAGTGCATGCCTTGGTACTCTATCAATTATCTGCACTGGATGGTTTAGCGAAGACTTATGGCTTGGAACTAAATCATGTGAAACCCCACGGCGCACTTTATAATGCAACGTTTACAGATGCACACCTCGCTGATGTGATTGCTGGTGCAGTTAATGACTTTAATCCTAATTTAAAATTAATGGGCTTAGCGAATAATAACCTAGTGAAAAGTGGAGAAAAGCTCGGTTTGAAGGTTGTGCATGAGGTATTTGCAGACAGAGCCTACGAGGATGACGGTACATTAGTATCACGTTCTAAAGAAGGTGCAATGATTACAGATAGTGAAATCGCAGTCTCTAGAGTGCTACGCATGATTACTGAAGGTAAGGTTGAAAGCATTAATGGCAAAGACATAGATATTAAAGCAGATAGTATCTGTGTCCATGGTGATGGTGCGAAAGCATTAGAATTTGTTAAAGAGATAAGAAAACAATTACAGGAGAAAGGTGTTACTATCGATACGATGTAAGAAGAGGTGAAATTATGGAGAATAAACCTAAGATAACTGCTGCTCAGCGCAGGTTATTATTTGGTGCAGTGTTCTTGATGGCAACATCATCAATTGGGCCTGCTTTTTTAACGCAAACAACAGTGTTTACCCAACAATTTATGGCAAGTTTCGCATTTGCAATTGTCGCATCAATTGTGATTGATATTGGTGCACAGCTAAATATTTGGAGAGTTTTATCAGTTAGTGGAAAACGCGGACAAGACGTTGCCAATGAGGTATTACCAGGACTTGGTTCGGTTGTTGCCATATTAATTGTCATCGGTGGTTTAGCGTTTAATATTGGTAACGTCGCAGGTGCAGGGCTCGGTTTTAATGCCATTTTTGGATGGGATGTTAGAATTGGAGCAGCGATTACAGGTATTTTTGCAATTATCATTTTCTTAGTAAAAAATGGACGTGCGGTCATGGATATCGTGACACAAATACTCGGGGTACTCATGATAGGTATCATTGCCTACGTCATGATAATTTCAGAACCACCTGTTGCAGAAGCAGCGAAACGCGTAATTTTACCAGAAGATCCTATTGCGATGCTCTTACCAATTATCACCCTGGTTGGGGGAACAGTTGGTGGTTATATCACCTTCGCTGGTGCCCACCGTTTAATCGAAGCAGGGATGACTGGTGAGAGAAACCTACGCTTTGTGAGTCACGCAGCAAATTGGGGTATTTTAACAACAGGTTTAATGCGTGTGCTATTATTCTTAGCAGTACTAGGAGTCTTAGCTCAAGGTGCAGTACTAGATTCTGAAAACCCTCCAGCATCCGTTTTCCAATTTGCTTTAGGTGATATCGGTATGAAGATCTTTGGTGTTGTGCTCCTTGCAGCAGCATTATCTTCAGTTATTGGGGCTGCTTATACAAGTGCAAGCTTCATGCGCTCGTTTAATAAGGTTTTCGATAAGTATAATAATATTGTAATTGTGGTCTTCATCCTAACATCGACACTTATCTTCCTGTTCGTCGGAAGACCAGTAACATTACTTATACTTGCAGGTTCATTCAACGGATTAATTTTACCAGTCACACTGGGTGCCATTCTATTGGCATCACGTAAGAAGAGCATTGTCGGTAACTACCATCACCCTACATGGATGATTATTTTTGGTATTATTGCAGTAATTGTAACCTTGATTGCAGGATTTATGTCGCTACAAGGACTCGCGGATCTTTGGAATGGATAGGTGATTAAATGAATACAGAAGAAATTAGACAGCGTATTAGAACTGGTGAACATACAGGGCCGACTTCAGGAATTTCTGGTGATAAAGTCCAAGCAAACTTGGCCATCTTACCTAAAAAATATGCCTTTGATTTTCTTTTATTTGCTATGAGAAACCATAAACCTGTACCGATTATTGAAGTGTTAGAGGCTGGTGAATATGTCAGTCGCTACGCTAAAAACTCAGACATTCGAACAGATGTCCCGCTCTATAATATTTATAGAGACGGTGAGCTCGTAGATACAGTAGATGATGTCAGACCATATTGGTCAGACGATCTTGTCACATTTTTGATTGGTTGTAGTTTTACTTTCGAACAGGCAATTCTAGATGAAGGTATTCCGATTAAACATATAGACCAAGGTGTTAACGTTGCGATGTATAAGACAAATATAGATACTGAACCTGCTGGTATTTTCCACGGGGAAACAGTGGTATCAATGAGACCATTTAAAAAGTCAGTAGTAGATGATGTTATCAGAATCACGAATGAATTCCCTAATATGCACGGGGGACCTGTACATGTAGGAGATCCAGAAATGATTGGTATTAAAGATATTAATCAGCCTGACTACGGTGATCCGATTGATATTGCCGAAGATGAAGTGCCCGTATTTTGGGCGTGTGGTGTGACACCTCAGAATGTGGTGTTAAATGCAAAACCTGAGATTCTGATCTCACATGCACCAGGTCACATGTTCATTACAGATATTAATAATGAAGATTACAAAAAATAAGTTTCATACAGACTCAAGAATCTCTTAATCGAGGTTTTTGAGTCTTTTTTTGTTTTGAATGGAGGGGCTTCAAAAATAAACTAAGCTCATCATAGCAGCAATCTCAGTGAAAATTACTTAAAAACGTACATTAAAATAAAATGATCAACTATTGACATTTAAAATACGTACATTATAATTATAAATATAAATAATGTTCGTTAAATTAGGAGTGTTATTGAAATGACTGTCGGAATAATTATGGGAAGCTCATCAGACTGGGAAACGATGAAACATAGTGCTGACTTGCTTGATTACTTTGGAATTAAGTATGAGAAGAAAGTGGTTAGCGCGCATCGTACTCCAGAAATGATGTTGGATTATGCTAAGGAAGCGAAGTCTAATGGTATTGATGTCATCATTGCAGGTGCTGGGGGTGCTGCACATCTCCCTGGCATGGTTGCATCTTCGACTCACGTGCCTGTAATCGGGGTGCCGATTCAATCTAAGGCACTAAGCGGTATGGATTCTCTATTATCTATAGTGCAGATGCCGGCGGGCATACCTGTTGCCACACAAGCGATTGGTGATGCAGGGGCTAAAAATGCTGCGATTCTTGCTGCACGAATTTTAGCTGTAAATTCTAAAGAAATATACGAAAAATTAGAAGCTTATCAAAAATCCTTGGAAGAAAAAGTGGAGGCTATGCAAAATGACCTTAAGTAAACGTCTATATCCTGGCAGCTCCATCGGTATTATAGGTGGCGGTCAACTTGGTAAGATGCTTGCACAAAGTGCTTTAAGAATGGGCTATAAGGTAATTGTTCTAGATCCCTCTCCAGATGCCCCTGCAAGCTCAACATGCCACACCTTTATACAGGCAGATTTTAGTAATCAAGAAGCGATGGAAAAATTAGCGAGTTTGTCTGATGTGGTGACTTATGAATTTGAAAATATTGATGCTCATATTCTTCACTCACTAACAGATAACTTTTATGTTCCACAAGGTGCTGAAACAGTACTCACGCTTCAGAATAGAAGTTCTGAAAAAGATGCCATTAAAGCAACGGGTGCTAAAGTTGTGCCTTTTGAAAATGTTCAAAGTAAAGCAGATATTGAAAGTTTTGCAAATACACATGGCTATCCCTTAATCGTTAAAACAAAAACGGGCGGTTACGACGGTAAAGGTCAGTATTACTTAAACAGTCAAGCAGCGTTAGAAAGTGAAGAGATTCCTTTTGACCAAGTTGATTTTATTGCAGAGAAATACATTGACCTAGAAGCGGAAGTCTCGCTCACCATCGCAAGAAATACAGACTCCAAATGTATCTATTTCCCACTGCAGGAAAATTTACATAGAGATCAAATTTTGTACAGAACCATTGCACCGTCTAGATTTGATTACTTTGAACAGGCTAAAAGCGAAGCGGAAAAAATAATGACACATCTCCATTTTGTTGGTGTCTTTACGATTGAGTATTTCATTTCTAAAGACGGTGAACTTTATGTCAATGAAATTGCGCCAAGACCACATAATTCTGGACATCATTCAATTGAATCTTGTAATATCTCACAATTTGATGCCCATATCTTAGCCATTACTGGTGCACCGATGCCTGAAGTTTATCAGCATCAAGAAGCAATTATGATGAACTTACTCGGTCAAGATTTAGATCGCTTAGAAGGTGATTTATTTTATCATCCGCATTGGAATGTTCATTTGTACGGAAAAAGTAAAAGTCTTCCAGCTCGTAAAATGGGACATGTCACTCTATTAACAAACGATATCGAAGCATCACTTAAGTCTTTAAAAACAGACTTTGAAAAGGAGTGAAAATATGTCGTTATTGTATGAAGGTAAGGCAAAATCAGTATACACAACAGCTGAGTCGGAAGTTCTTTTAATAGAGTATAAAGATGAGGTTACAGCGGGTAATGGCAAAAAACATGACTTTGTACCAGGTAAAGGGCGTTTAAATAACTTAATTTCAGCCAGTATTTTCAAACATCTGAAAACACACGATATTAAATCTCATTTTATAGAAGAGACTGGAGAAACCAGTCAGCTTGTAAAAAAGGTCACGATTATTCCACTAGAAGTCGTTGTTAGAAATATTGCTGCTGGCAATATTGTTAAAAGATTGGGATTTAAAGAAGGTCATGTTTTTGACACACCACTAGTTGAGTTTTACTTAAAAGAAGACGATTTAAATGATCCACTCGTTACAAAAGATCATATTCATCATCTTAAAATTGCGACATCAGTTGAATTATCAGAACTGAAGAATCAAGCACTTAAAATTAATTCAGCACTGACACATCTTATGGACGAAATGAATTTAAAGCTTGTCGACTTTAAAATTGAGTTCGGTCGAGACGACCAAGGCAACATTCTATTAGCGGACGAGATTTCACCAGACACCTGTCGATTATGGGATAAAACTACTAATAAAAATTTAGATAAGGATGTTTACAGAAATAATACTGGATCATTAATTGAGACATATAATATTTTTTATAACAAGTTGGAGGAAATTAACAATGAAAAAAATTGAACTTATCGTAACTTTACAACCCCAAGTGTTAGATACTCAAGGCGAAGCTTTAGATAGAGCGGTTAAGGAACTCGGTACGGGTCAGGTTGAGAATATTAGAGTAGGTAAAGTATTGTACTTTGATATTGATGAAACTGATGATGAGAAGATTGATGAGATCGTCCGTCAACTCTCTGAAAAATTATTTACCAATACAGTCATAGAAACTTACGAATATAAAATCTTAGACGAGGAGACAGTATAAATGAAGTTTGCAGTTATTCGTTTTCCAGGGTCAAACTGTGACCGTGATTTATACAATGCCATTGTAAAAAGTGGTGCTAAAGCAGATTACGTGGATTATAGAGAAACTGATTTAAGTGACTATGATGGCGTTTTAATACCTGGTGGATTTTCATTTGGGGATTACTTACGTTCTGGAGCTATGGCAAGTGTTGCCCCAGTGACTGTTGAGATTAAAAAACTAGCGGCAAAAGGAAAGCCTGTTCTTGGCATCTGTAATGGGTTCCAAATTTTAACTGAGATTGGGCTTTTACCCGGTGCACTTATACATAATGACAACCATAGTTTTGTCTCTAGAAATGAATCGTTAAAAATCGTTAACAATCAAACGAAATATACAGAACTTTATAACGATGGAGAAGATGTTATCTTTCCAATCGCACATGGTGAAGGCCACTACTATTGCTCAGATGACACATACGATCAACTCGTTAAGAATAAGCAAATTATCTTAACTTACAATGACAACCCAAATGGCTCAAGAGACGACATTGCTGGCCTTGTTAATGAAGCTGGAAATGTGTGTGGTATGATGCCGCACCCAGAACGTGCCATTGATCTTTTACTCGGTAGTGAAGATGGTTTTAGAGTTTTTGAGAGTCTAACAAATTGGGAGGGCAATTAAGATGAGATTTATTGAGCCGACTAGTAAGGATATCAGAGAACAAAAATTATATCAGGAAATGGGTCTGACTGATGATGAATACAAGAAAGTTGTTGAAATTTTATCGAGAGAGCCTAACTATACTGAAATCGGAATATTTTCTGTCATGTGGAGTGAACATTGTTCTTATAAGCATTCGAAACCATTTTTAAAACAGTTTCCCACAACAGGCGAACACGTTTTAATGGGACCTGGTGAGGGTGCAGGAGTTGTCGATATTGGTGACAACCAAGCTGTCGTCTTTAAAGTAGAATCACACAATCACCCATCAGCTGTTGAGCCTTATCAAGGGGCTGCTACAGGTGTCGGTGGTATCATTCGTGACATCGTATCCATCGGTGCACGTCCGATTGGGCTATTGAATTCACTTAGATTCGGTGAACTAACTAAAGCCAATAATCGCCGTCTATTAAGAGGTGTCGTAAAAGGAATTGGAGGTTACGGTAACTGCATTGGGATTCCGACAGTTTCAGGGGAGGTTGAATTCGATCCGTCATATGACGGCAATCCACTTGTGAACGCTATGTGTGTCGGTATTATCGAACACGATAAAATCCAAAAAGGTACTGCAACAGGTAAGGGAAATAAAGTTATATATGTTGGACTAAAGACAGGACGCGATGGCATTCACGGTGCGACATTTGCATCTGAAGAACTAGATGAAGAAGCGGATGCAAAACGACCATCTGTTCAAATTGGTGATCCATTTACAGGGAAGAAGTTAATGGAAGCAACACTAGCTGCAATTGAAATGCCAGAACTCGTCGGTATTCAAGACATGGGTGCAGCAGGATTAACTTCTTCAAGCTCTGAAATGGCCGCTAAAGGTCAATCAGGCATGACGCTATATTTAGATAGGGTCCCTGTTCGTGAAGCAGGTATTTCTCCATACGAAATGATGCTTTCAGAAACTCAAGAACGAATGCTTCTTGTTGTGGAAGATGGTTCAGAAGATAAGTTCCTTAAATTGTTTGATGAACATGAGCTAGACTCAGCTGTTATAGGGGAAGTGACGGATTCAAAACGTTTACTACTTTACTTTCGTGATGAACTCTACGCGGACATTCCAGTCTTACCACTTTCAGAAGAAGCACCAGAGTACATTTTAGAAGGTCAAGAAAACGTACAGGATGAAGCGCGTGAAGACTACTCAAATGAAGATCTAGAAGATGTATTTATGAAGTTGATTAGCCATCCAACTCACGGCGATAAGTCGTTTATCTTTGATCAGTACGACAGTCAAGTAGGTGCGAATACGGTACAACAATCTGGCTTCGGCCCAGGGGTAGTACGTGTTGAAGGGACCAACAAAGCAATCTCTATGGCAATCGATGGAAAGAGCCGCTATGTTTATAGCGACCCTTACAACGGTGGTAAGGAAGTCGTCGCACAAACCTTTAGAAATATTATAGCTACTGGTGCAACACCACTTGCCATGACGGATTGTCTGAACTACGGTTCACCTGTCAAACCATTAATCTACAATCAGTTAAGTGAATCAACCAAAGGTATGGCAGAGGCTTGTAAAGCATTATCAACGCCTGTTGTATCAGGAAATGTTAGCCTCTATAACGAGAATAGCAAAGGATCGATTTTACCAACACCAGTGGTTGGAATGGTCGGCTTAATAGAAGATGTAAACTTCATGAAAGATTTAAAAGTGAATGAAGGAGATGTGCTTTATCTTGTTGGAGAACTCACTCCTTCTTTTGCAGGAAGTCAAATAGAAAAAACTTTAGAGAATACAATTCGTAAAACTAGAAGATATATTGACTTAGATGCGGAATATAAAAGAGGAATGTACCTAAAAGAAAAACTTGTAAAAGGTGAAATAAACAAAATTGCACCACTCGGCCGAGGCGGCTTGATTACTAAAATCGCACAACTTTCAAGTTTTTATCAACTTGGTGTAGATGTGAATATGGATATTCGTCCAGACTTACTTTTTAGTGAAGGTGGATCAAACTACCTGGTTGTTGCTAAAGGTGGTTTAGATATAGAAGACGCTGTTGAAATCGGTAGGCTAGTGGGTGAAACATTTAAAGTTACCGCACAAGATTTTGAAATAAAGAAAAAAGTAAAAGAAATAAAAGCTGAATGGGAAGGGGCAATCCCGACATGTATGAACTCCGTGGACTAAATGAAGAATGTGGTGTGTTTGGAATTTGGGGCCATAAAGAAGCAACGGAACTGACTTATATTGCCTTACACAGTCTTCAGCATCGTGGGCAAGAAGGGGCAGGAATCGTTGCTTCAAATAAAGAATATCTATTTGGTGCTCGTGGCATGGGCCTCTTAACTGAAGCCTTGTCTAAGACCCAATTAGAATCTTTAAGAAACTTTCCTTGTGCTATTGGTCACGTCCGTTACGCAACAACAGGGGGTAGTGAACTTTCCAACGTCCAACCCTTTCTTTTTAAAAGTCATATCGGGGATCTCGGGCTTGCACATAACGGAAATCTAGTGAATGCTATTCAACTAAGAAAAGCATTAGAAGACGAAGGGGCAATTTTTCAGACATCTTCAGATTCTGAAGTTTTCGCCCATCTCTTAAGACGTGCTAAAGGTCCTTCTAGAAAGGCGAGAATTAAGACAGCATTACAGCAATTAAAAGGGGCCTTTGCCTACGTGATTTTACATGAGGATGAACTCACAGTTGCCTTAGATGATCACGGGGTGAGACCGCTGATGTTAGGTGAGGTCGACGGGGCATACTGTGTTGCGAGTGAGACCTGTGCCTTTAGTGCAATTGGGGCAACTTACATCAGAGATATCGAGCCTGGTGAACTGATTACTATTAATGATAAGGGCATCGACTTTGACCGTTATTCAGATTATGAAAATCCGAATTTATGTTCCATGGAATATATTTATTTTGCCCGTGCAGATTCTGAGTTTAGAGGCACGTCAACCTATACAATTCGTAAAGCACTCGGTGAAGCCTTAGCAAAAGAGATGACAGTGGATGCCGATATCGTCATCGGTGTACCGGACTCAAGCTTGGCCGCTGCAAAAGGATTCAGTGATTACAGTGGTATACCGAGTGAGCAGGGACTCTTGAAGAATCGTTATGTTGGTCGTACTTTTATTGCATCAGGTCAAGAGGCTCGAGAACGAGCGGTCAGAATGAAGCTTTCACCAGTGAGGGATATTGTGGAAGGGAAACGTGTCATTGTTATCGATGATTCCATTGTCCGGGGTACGACGAGTAAGTATATTGTGAAGGCTTTAAAAGATGCTGGTGCAAAAGAGGTGCATATGGGTGTGTCATCACCACCATTAAAGAATCCATGTTTTTACGGTATTGATGTCTCTACACATGCGGAAATAATTGCTTCATCGAAGTCAACAACTGAAGTATGTGAAGAAATTGGTGCTGATTCACTGACCTACTTATCTGTCGATAAAATGCACGAGGTCTATTATAAATTCGGATCTAGAGGACAATGTGATGCTTGTTTTACAGGACAATACCCTATTGAAAACTTAGACGGTTTAATGCCTCAAGAAAAAGATGCTAAAAAGAAAGGGGTTTAATCATGTCGAAACAATATAAAGATGCTGGTGTAGATATAGAAGCTGGTTATGAAGCGGTTGAACAAATGAAAAGACATGTTAGAAAGACACTAAGACCCGAAGTCATTGGTGGAATCGGTGGCTTTGGTGCTGCTTTTGACTTGTCAGAGCTCAATATGAAGAAACCTGTTCTCGTTTCAGGTACAGATGGCGTTGGAACAAAATTAAAGCTTGCGATCGATCATAATCGTCATGACACGATAGGAATAGATGCCGTGGCAATGTGTGTCAACGATATTATTACGACAGGTGCAGAACCACTTTACTTCTTAGACTATATTGCCGTCAATAAGGTGATTCCGGAACATGTTGCTGAAGTTGTAAAAGGAATTTCAGAAGGTTGTATACAGTCAGATTGCGCTTTGATTGGTGGAGAAACCGCTGAAATGGGTGAAATGTATGCAAAAGGAGAGTATGATTTAGCTGGCTTTGCCGTTGGTGCTGTTGAAAAAGATCAGTATGTTGATGGTTCGACTGTTAAAAGTGGCGATAAGGTTATTGGTTTAACTTCAAGCGGTATTCATTCAAATGGTTACAGTTTAGTCAGAAAAATTTTAGCAGATCATAATATAGATGTTAGTGATGAACTTGATGGAGATAAGCTGCTGGATTTATTAATAGAGCCAACAAGAATTTACACGAAAGCAGTCAAAAAAGTAAAGGATAAAATTGACATTAAAGCAATGAGCCATATTACTGGTGGCGGCTTCTATGAAAATATCCCAAGAGCAATACCTGAACATCTAGGTATTGATATTAATACAAGTGATATCAAACTTCCCAAAATTATTTCTTGGTTAATTGAAACATCTGGTTTAGATATGAAGGAAGCGTACAATGTATTTAACATGGGCATTGGCTTTATTATGATTGTGGACCAAGATGATGTTGATGAGACACTTAGCTTATTAAAAGAAGCAAATTATGAAGCGAGTATGATTGGTGAAGTTACGTCTCAAGAAGGACTTGTCATCAATGACTAAAAGGGTTGTAATATTTGCTTCTGGTGGCGGTTCAAATTTTGAGAATCTTGTACTGAAATCTAAAGATATTGGTATGGAAGTCTCAAGCCTAATTGTTGATCGAGCTAATGCTTATGCGATTGAAAGAGCGAAGATGCTAAACATTCCATATCACGTGATCAATAGAAAAGACTATCAATCAAAAGAAGAATTTGAGGACAAAATAAAAGCAACCTTAGCTGATGAAGAACCAGATTATTTAATTCTAGCTGGTTTCATGAGAATTTTATCGAAAACATTTGTTGAACAATATGATAGAAAAATAATCAATATTCATCCATCATTATTGCCAGCTTTTAAAGGCGGAAATGCAATTCATGATGCATATCAGTATGGAGTGAAGGTTAGCGGTGTGACGATCCACTATGTGGATAGTGGTGTAGATACTGGTGAGATTATTGCTCAAGAGCCAATAATTATAGATGATAATGACAGTTTAGATATATATGAAGAAAAAATACATCTGCTTGAATACAACTTGTATCCGAGTACTTTAAAAAAGTTATTTAAAGGAGACGTTTAAGAATGAAAGCCTTACTTAGTGTTTCAAATAAAACAGGTATAGAGGATTTTGCCAAATCACTTGTTAAAGAAGGCTATGAATTATACTCCACAGGTGGTACTTACCAGACTTTAGTGGATGCTAACATTTCAGTTAAATCAGTGAGTGACTTAACCAATTTTAGTGAAATTATGGATGGTCGTGTAAAAACCTTACACCCTGCCGTTCATGGTGGCATTTTAGCTAATCGAGATAATCCGAGGCATCTAGAAGAACTAAAAGAAAATAACATCGAGACAATTGACCTTGTAGTGGTTAATCTATATCCGTTTAAAGAAACAGTTAGGAAAGCTAACGTGACTGAATACGAAGCAATTGAAAATATCGATATCGGTGGACCAACTATGCTTAGAGCAGCAGCAAAAAACTTTAAGCATGTGACGACGGTAGTTGATCCGTTTGATTATGACGAAGTCATTGAACGTATCCAAAGTAATAATCTAAATGAAGCTTATAGAAAGTCGCTTATGATTAAGGTGTTTCGTCATACCAATGACTATGATCAAGCGATTGTGAACCATTTTTCTCAAAATGAAGAAATCTTAAGATATGGTGAAAATCCACATCAAACTGCACGTTCAGTTAAAACAAGTGATGATACAAATACACTGTTAAATGCTGAAATTTTACATGGTAAGGCATTGAGCTATAACAATTTAAGAGATGCTGATAGTGCACTTAGCCTGGTCAGAAAATTTGATGCGCCAGCTGCAGTTGCTGTAAAGCATATGAACCCTTGTGGGGTGGGCACTGGAGAAAATCTAGCCGATGCCTTTCAAAATACCTTTGATGCGGATAGTCAGTCTATCTTTGGTGGCATAGTTGCCCTGAACAAAACTGTGGATCAAGAGACTGCTGAGAAATTAAGTAAGATCTTTTTAGAAGTGATTATTGCGCCTAACTATACTGATGAAGCCTTGGAGATACTAACCGTCAAAAAGAATATTCGTTTGTTAAAAATGGATTTTACAGATGAAGTTCAAAGCGAAGAAATGGTGAGTGTATCAGGTGGATATTTAGTCCAATCTAAAGACCTTGGCAAACTTGACATGAGTCAGTTGGAGTTTGTGACTGAAAAACAACCAAGTAATGCTGAATTAAAAGCTCTGACACTCGCTTGGGAAGTATCAAAACATGTTAAATCCAATGCAATTGTCTTAGCGAACTCTAAACAAACAACCGGTATTGGTGCAGGTCAGATGAATAGAGTAGGGGCCTTAAAGATTGCTGCAGAACGTTCAATTGATTCTGATGAAGAAGTTGTACTCGCAAGTGATGGCTTCTTCCCTATGCCAGATACAGTAGAACTTGCCTATGAACATGGAATTAAGGCAATTATACAACCTGGTGGCTCTAAGCGTGACCAGGAGTCCATAGATTTCTGCAACGAGCATGGTATG
This sequence comes from Jeotgalicoccus huakuii, assembly GCF_036665975.1. Classification (NCBI taxonomy): domain Bacteria; kingdom Bacillati; phylum Bacillota; class Bacilli; order Caryophanales; family Staphylococcaceae; genus Jeotgalicoccus; species Jeotgalicoccus huakuii. Next base: position 98,580 of record NZ_JAVIYN010000006.1, read on the forward strand.
GCAATGGTGTTTACAGGCATGCGTCATTTCAAACATTAAGGAGATGTCTTATGAAGGTCTTAGTAGTAGGTAGTGGCGGTAGAGAACATGCGCTTGTAAAAAAGCTAAGTGAGTCAAAATATGTTGATGAAATTCATGCCATCCCAGGGAATGATAGTATGAAACAGTATGCTGAAATTTACCCTGAAATCTCAGATGTTGATACAGAAAAAATCTCAGAAAAATGTAGAGCACTTGAAATTACTTGGGCAATCATCGGGCCTGAAGCACCCCTTAATATTGGTCTAGTTGATGCATTAGAAGCTGATGGTGTTAAGGTTTTTGGACCAAGAAAATTAGAAGCTCAACTTGAATCATCTAAGGAATTTGCTAAGAAAATAATGCAGAAATATGATATTCCAACCGCAGACTACCAAGTTTTCTATGATAAAAATGAAGCTAAAGCATACATTGAACATAAAGGAGCACCAATAGTACTTAAAAAAGATGGGCTCGCTGCTGGTAAAGGTGTTTCTGTCGCTATGACAGTAGACGAAGCACTTCAAGCGCTTGATCACATGTTTGATGAATCTTCAGAAGAAGGACTTGTAATCGAAGAATTTCTTGAAGGTGAAGAATTTAGTTTGATGGTGCTAGTCAACGAAGATTATATTTTACCTTTTGATATTATTGCGCAAGATCATAAACGTGCCTATGATAATGATCAAGGTCCGAACACAGGCGGTATGGGTGCCTATGCGCCAGTCCATCACTTGGGTGATACAGTGATTGAAGAAGCGGTTAAGAATATTGTTCAACCTATGGCAGATGCGATGGTTAAAGAAGGTTTGAAGTATTTTGGTGTCATGTACCTTGGTGCTATCATTACTAAAGATGGTATTAAGGTCATTGAATTCAATGCTCGCTTTGGTGATCCAGAAGCTCAAATTCTCCTATCATTGTTAGAGTCTGATTTAATTGAAGTTTTAGAAGCGGTTAAAGCGAAAGAAAAATATCAGTTAAACTTCTCTAAGGACTATATGCTTGGAGTTATCTTAGCGTCTAAAGGCTATCCTGAATCATCAACTAAAGGATTAAAGGTGAAGATACCAACTGAACTTAAGGGTCAGGTATTTAATAGTGGTCTAAAACAAGTCGACGATGATATTTTTGAAACAAACGGTGGACGCGTCTTGTTGGTCACTGCTAGAGGTGAGAATTTAGAAGTAGCTAGAAACCTAGCTTACGATAATCTTAAGAAAGTAGACTTTCATGGTGATGATCTATTCTATAGAACGGATATTGGAACAGGGGGATTATAAACAACCTTTCACATCAAAAAAGATGTGAAAGGTTTTTATTTTTAAATTGATATAGCAATAATTTTTAAATCATAGTATAATAATAGGGATTAATATTAGGAGGCGTCAGAATGAAAAAGTACATATTACCCATTATAGCTCTATTTGTTCTCGTACTTGCTGCTTGTACATCTGATAGCGAGGTTGACGAGGAATTAACAGAAGAGGAGGGAGAAGGTGAAGAGACTGCTGGAGAAGCGATTGATTTCAGTATTATGTCACTACCAAACTCTCTAGACCCACATGCTGCTAATGATGGCTATTCATTATATGTTATGACAAACATTTATGAAACTTTAGTAAAACTGAATCAAGATCTGGAATTAGAACCAGGACTTGCTGAGAGTTATGAACAAATTTCAGATACAACATGGGAATTTAAGCTCAGGGAAGGGATCAAATTCCACGATGGTAGTGATTTTAATGCGGAAGTGGTTAAAGCTAACTTAGACCGCGTACGTGATGAGGAAGTTGCATCACCATTATCTTTCTTGTTTACAGAGATTGATGAAGTTGAAGTCGTAGATGACTACACTGTTCAGGTTCACACGAAACAACCATTTGCGGCCTTACCTGCTCACTTAGCACATCCAGGTGGACACATGATTAGTAAGGAAGTCATCGATGCGGATTATGCTCAAATGGAAGAAGGCGGTAATCCTTTAACAGAAGTAAATAAAACTCCAGTAGGAACTGGTTTCTTTAAATTTGAAGATATTAAAGAAGGCGAAGAAATTACTTTAGTTCGTAACGAAGAGTATTGGGGAGACCCAGCCGAACCAGAATCAATCACCTTTAGAGCAGTGCCAGAAGATCAGTCGAGAATTGCTGAATTAACTTCAGGTACGGCAGATATCATCTATCCGATGGATCCGAATGATGTTGAACAAGTGGATTCTAATGAAGGTAGTGAAGTGCAACAACGCCCAAGTGCGAACATGACTTACTTAGGATTTAATACTGAAAAAGAACCATTTAATGATGAAAATGTGAGACTTGCGATTGCTTCAGCTATCGATAAAAACTCAATCATTGAAAATATTCTTGTCGGTATTCACGAAGTTGCCGAAACACCGTTAAACCCAACTGTTTTTGGCTATAGTGAAAACTTAGACCCAATCGAGTATGATCTTGACCAAGCGAAAGAATACCTTGCAGAAAGTGATTATCCAGATGGTTTTTCAGCAGAAGTGGTATTAAACTCAAGAACGCATCAAGATGTTGCAACGTATATCCAAGAAGTTCTAAAAGAACTGAACATTGATCTAGAAATTTCCTTGATGGAAGCTGGAGCATATCAAGAATACACTGCCAACGGTGACCACGAAATGTTCATGGGTGGCTGGGGTACAGTAACCCTAGATGCAGACTATGGTCTATATCCTATGTTCCACTCTGATAATATCGGAGCTGCAGGAAACAGAACACGTTACTCTAATCCAGAAGTAGATGAACTACTTGACAATGCCCGTGTTGAGTTAGATGAAGAAACACGTCTACAAATGTATGAAGACGCTCAACAAATTATTATCGATGAAGAACCATTGATTCCGATCTTCCATACTAAATTGTTAACAGGGATTAACTCTGATTTAGATGGCTATTATCAATACCCAAGTAGTTTCCCTTATTTAAAAGACTTGCATTAAAAAAGAAAGCTCCTACTCAAAATATAATTTTGAGTAGGGGCTTCTTGCATGTATTTACAATTAACTAAGCAAATTTTATACTTTAATTAACAAGGAACGTATAAATATTAAGGCTATATAAGGAGCATAAAAATGAAAATAAGAGCATTAGAGGAAACTGATCTAAACTTTATTCATACATTGAATAACAGATACTCTACTATGGCATATTGGTTTGAAGAACCATATGAATCATTAGGCGAGTTACAATCGCTTTACCAGAAGCATATCTTGGATGAATCTGAGCGAAGATTTATTATAGAAGATGAAAATGAGAAAGTAGGCATTGTAGAATTAGTAGAAATAAACTTTATTCATAGGAATTGTGAAATTCAGATTATAGTGGATGAACAATTTGCTGGTAATGGATATGCCAAAAGGGCAATGAAACAAGCAATAGATTATGCATTTAACATTTTAAATTTGCATAAAATATATTTATATGTCGATGTTGAAAATGAAAAAGCCATCCACATTTACAAAAATCAAAATTTTGAAATTGAAGGCACCTTAAAAGAACATTTTTATACAAAAGGGGAATATAAGAACTCTCATATTATGGGACTTTTAAAGAAAAACTGGAGAAGTGAATAAAAAATTTTCCCATAGATAGATACCACCCACTTCAACAAAAGAAGATTGAAGTGGGTGATTTTTTTAATAAGATGTTTTACTCTTTATTATCCATTCCTCTAAAAATAAAGAAAGCGAATATAAGGCTTGTTAATCCAGTAATAATAGCATCATATTGATTTGAATACTTATAACCATCAAATAAATTAGCATTAATCAAAATTAAAGAGACCATAAATGATAATAGTCCTATTAACATTAGTCTAAGAAAAAAGTTCATTAGTATTTCCAGTCCTTTCTTCTTTTCAAATTCTAGTTTTAAGTTAGATCAAATAAAGATAACAGTCGTGATACCTGTAAGGTAATTTCCCTTGTGTATCAACACTCGGATTTTGTTGTCTGATTATGGAATGCCATATCTAAATTATCAACTGAGACATTATACACATAAGAGTAAAAAGTGACTATTTAACTGTGTTTTATCATGTATATACTTTTAGCGGAAATGAATGATGAATTTTACACCATGTTCAGTTGGAGCTGCTGTAAAACTGCCATTATGGAAATTTACAGCGTCCATAATAATTGAAAAGCCAAGACCGTGCTGGTCTTTATCTTCCTTAGTCGTTTGTTTACTTTGCATCAGTTTACTGAGGTCTTTTTGGTCTATACCCTGACCATTATCTTCATAAGTGATGACAATACCTTCTTCATTATCTTCTAGACTAATGTTAATAATCGGATTTTTTTCATTATGATCAAGGCTGTTCTCAATAAGGTTGATAAACATACGCTCTACATACAACTTATTTCCATAGAATTCATCATCGTCTAAATTGTTATCTATATTGATATCTTTGTAGCCTACAGTTTTAATGATTTCCTTAAGCGCACGGGCTAGTGAAAAGGATTCCTTGTCTAGTTCCATCTGGCTTGTTTCGATTTTAAAAGTGCTATTTAAACTATCGATCAGCTGTTCCATATATAAGGCCTTATCAGAAATTAAAGTGATATATTCCTTTTGGTCATCTGGGAAATAAGGCATTACTTTAGAATAACCATAGATGGAAGTTAAGGGTGATTTTAAGTCATGAGAAATTTGGGTTAGCCACTTCGTTCTATAGTAATCAATTTGATTTTGGTACAATCGATCTTCTAATAGTTGAGCATTTAGAGACTCAACAGCTTCATCAAGTTCCTTGTAGATTTTCTTAGATTTTTTCCTATTGTATGAAGAACTCGGTTTATATAACAATCCATTAGATAGTTGAGTCAACCAATCGACATAGAAGAACAAAGGTTTACTTAGTCTTCGAGTCATAATGATGGATAAGATAATTGCCAAGAGAATTATAAGAATAGGGACAACGATTAACAGGATACCTATTAATTTGAATACAGTAATATCCGTATCTGTAAATTCGTCAACATAGGCATAGTCCGTAGTCGTTGGTGATTCAAAAAACTGTAGCTCATCACCAATGATATGATAGTTATAATCGTTATAGTTTTTCGTATAAAGACTATCAATCAGCATTAAAGTATCGACCTCATCTTCATTTGAGATATCGATATTTGTGGCATCATTCTCATTGATCAATAGAAAGTGTGCATTTTCTTTATAGGGGATGGCAATTGTTGTTGTAATATTATCGATGATTAACGATTTTAAATTACGATTACTCTTCGGATATATCGTATTTGCTTCATCATCGACAATAAAAGCTGTATAGCCCTCTTCTTTAAGAGATGATTTAAGATTATCAGACAGTATATAACCATCTTCATCGTCATCATTGATTTCAGTAATTAATTCATAGTTATCAATCTTAGCCGGTGAGTTATTAGAGAACAATGAGTTCACGTTTATACCAAAAAGAAAAAGTCCTATGATTACAACAAGTAAACTCAAGATAAGAAAAGTAATGATGTACTTTAAAAATATTAAAGCAAAACGCCTATTCATGAACATCACCACGGAAGATATAACCTTTTCCTCTTACAGTTTGAATTAATTCAGGTTGTTCTGGATTATCTTCAATTTTTTTACGCAAGGTTCTAATATGCACCATTAATGTATTATCATCCACACCTTTGTCATAACCCCAAACATTAAGGTAGAGTTGCTCTTTCGTCAGTATTTGATTATTGTTGGTCATAAAACAAGTTAAAAGATCGAATTCTCTTGTTGTTAAATGAATTTTTATGTCTGCCTTAAATACTTCTGCTGTTGACGTGTCCACCGTTAAGTCTTTATATTTCATATGATGTACTGGCTTTAAGTGAACTTTCACTCTGTAGGCAAGTTCGATAGGGTCAAAAGGCTTTTTGACATAATCTATCGCACCTTGTTGAAAGCCTTTATAGACATCGATTTCAGAATCTTTAGCAGTTACGATAATGACTTTTGTCATATTTAAATTGATGAATTTCATTAACTGGTAGCCATTTTCTGATTTTAAATTTAAATCTAATAGTAAGACTTGAAAATTGTGTTTTAAGATTAAGTCTTTTGCTTCTTCTAAGTGGGTAGCAGTGTATACATTATTTATATTTTGAGACGATAAACTTAAAGATATCAATTGTAAAATATCATTATCGTCTTCAACGATTAAAACTTTATTAGTCATAGTGACACCTCAACTATATTGTAGAAATAAAAGCTCTACTTGACCACCTTTATAAAATAAATTAAGAAACATTTAAGGTAAGTTTAAATTTCATTTAAAGTCTGAAGGATACAATGATTTTGAGGTGAGTTATAAAGTGAAAAGAATCGAAAGTGCAGATGTTATAAGAGGATTTAGCTTATATGGCATTTTAATGGCGAATCTACTTATATTTCAATTTGGCCTGAGTGGTAAAGACCAAATTGAATATTATGAATTGAATACGATAAATGAATTGCTATTTAAGGCTGTAAAGGTAATATTTGAAGGTAGTTTCATGCCTATTTTTGCCATACTGTTTGGTTTTTCCATGGATAAATTATTTGAATCCATGAAGAATAAGGGAATTAAATGGAAAAGGTTTAAACTTTTATGTCGAGCAATTGGTATTTTAGTGATTGGTTTTCTACATGCTACATATATTTGGGAAGGGGACATTCTTTTAGCATATGGACTCGCTATGTTAGTATCCATTATTTTTATAGGTTTACCGACTTGGTTTTATAAAGTTATCTCCGGTATTATCATTGGCGTTTTAATGTTTATACTCGTTAGTAGCTTTTTTGTTGGTGAAATTGATGAAGTATCAACGGTTAGTGAAGCGGAGACAAATGAATATATGACTGAATTACTAACGGTCTATCAAAATGGGACCTACGGAGAAGTAGTCGATGCAAGAGAGAATATGGAAGATCCTTTTTATGATGAAATGATGAGTGAATTCAAGGATTCAAAAGGGTTATTCATGATTTTAGGACTCTTTATGCCAGCACTTGGTTTTATGTTTGGTATTAACTTGTCTCGTTCTGGTTGGTTCAAAAAAGATGGCACAAAATTTTGGAACAGTGCACTATATATTTGGCTTATTCCAGTAAGTATCATAATGAAATCAAGTATTTACTGGTTAAATGATGAGACATTAGCAAGTAACTTAAACCTAGTTTTTGGCTTACTTTTAGCGTTTGGTTTAATGAGTTTAGTGAAACTTTTATTCCAGAGATATGAAAATCATATGATACTGACCGGTATGAAAAACATTGGCAAACTGTCACTCACGATGTATATCTTACAAAGTATCTTCGGAACTTTAGTGATGTACGGCTATGGGCTTGGCATGTTTGGTACAAATACCGTAATCTATACTGTTTGCTTGTTTACACTCTTCTATGTACTTCAGTTAATCCTTGCGACTTGGTATATGAAACACTTTAGATATGGTCCATTAGAATACCTACTTAGAATAGTCACTTACTTACGTATTCGTAGTAGAAAATGGCAAAATACGACTTCAAAATAAGTCTGTTTTTATAATAAAATCTGACAGTTTAATTGCTTTTATGCTAAAATTTAATTAATTACGACTTTAATCTAGTTAGGTAAGGATGATGTTATGAAGACTTTGCTTCTCACAGGATATGAACCATTTTTAAAGTTTAAAACCAATCCAACACAATCTGTTGTTGAAAGCCTAGAGGGTAAAACAATTGGTGGTTATAAAATTGTCGGTAGAATTTATCCTGTTGTTTTTGGTGAGATTAATAGCTTAATCGAAAAAGACATTGAAGATGTAGAACCTGACGCTATTGTTTCACTTGGACTGGCTAATGGTATTAAAAGCATCCACCTTGAACGTATTGCAATCAATACGAGAGATGGTCGTGAGGATAATTCTGGTTTTAAACCAAATGGAGAAAAAATCTATGAAGATGGTGCAGATGGACTATTCTCTAAGTTGCCTTTAAAGCGATTAGAACAAGCACTTTTAGATGCCAATATTCCAACAACAATTTCTAACTCAGCAGGGACATATCTCTGCAATAATTTAATGTATAGTAGTCTTTATTATTTAAATCAAAAAGGCTTAGACATTCCAGCAGGTTTTGTACATGTTCCACCGAGTCATGAAATTGGAATTGCAGTAGTGTCTGCAAGTTGGTCTCAAGAAGATATCACAAAAGCAATTCATATCTTAATAGAAAATCTTCAAGATACTTAGGAGGGTATTATGGACGTTTTAAAAGTAAATTCATATGAAGAAATGAGCGATAAGGCTGCGGATATTTTGATGGATGTAATCCAATCTAAGTCAGCACCTGTTATCGGTTTAGCTACTGGTTCAACACCAGAAGGTACGTATCAATCACTTGTTAAAAAACTTAATGATAGTGATGTGAATCAAGATCAAATCACAACATTTAACCTTGATGAGTATGTTGGACTAGATGCTTCACATGAGCAAAGTTATTCATATTATATGCATAAAAACTTTTTTGATCATGTTTCTATTAAGGAAGAAAATATTAATTTATTAAATGGTAAGGCAGAAAGCGAAACTGCAGAAGTTGAAAGTTACGAGAGAAAGATTGACGACAAAGGTATCGATATTCAACTACTCGGTATCGGACGTAATGGTCACATTGCTTTTAATGAACCAGGCACTTCATTTGATTCATTAACACATAAAGTTGAATTAACACCAGAAACGATTGAAGATAATTCGAGATTCTTTGATGATATTGATGATGTACCTAAGGCTGCATTTTCTATGGGCTTAGCGTCAATTATGAAAGCGAGAAAAATCCTTATTTTAATCAATGGTGAGAATAAGAAAGAAGCCTTATCAGCACTACTTAGTGGTGAAGTTTCAGAAGAAAATCCTGCGTCTATTCTAAATAATCATCCTGATGTAACGATTATTGCAGACAGTGCAGCAATTGGTGAATAAGGCTAACATATGAGATAATACTCCTAATACATCGTGTTAGGAGTATTTTTATGAATGAAAACAAGCAAAAAATCATATACACTTTAGCGATGCTTTTAATATTTTTAGTTATCGCAAATACTATGGTTGAAGTAAACTGGGCCTTACAAGTATTAGCAGTGCTGTTTGCAGCTTATTATATTTATATGGCATATAGAGAAATCAAGAAAAGCAAAGAGAATAACGAACCAGAATAACCATCTTAAATGATACATAAAAAGGCATGCTTCCTGAAATAAACAATCAGGAAGCATGCCTTTAAAATTTTACGAGAACTGCTCTTCTGCAGCAGCTTCTATTTGGTTCTTAATTCTTTTCGGTATCATAACAACTTCAGTTTTTAGGTTTTTAGGACGATAGGTTTTATCAATACATTTCTCGAAGTATTCTAAGTGTTTTTGATCAATACATTTCTCAGATTCTGTACTGGAGTCTCCATCATCTGCCTGAATAGAATACCAGTAAAGATAATCGAATTCGCCCATATGATCACGCATAATCGTCTCGACAAACATTTTTTCACCGTCGAGTGTGAGAAGCGCATCATTCATATGCTCATTGAGGAATTCCATCCATTGATCGACTAATTCTTCCTTACCTTTTTTCACCCTAAATCTTGTTAATTCTACTTGCATATTCAGGACTCCTTTGTTTTAGTCAACATCATATTACACCTTTTTTGGGCAATGTCAATGACCTTATCAAAGAATCTTTTTAAGAAAGTATCTTAAGAATTTTGAGAAAGTTATAGAAATAAATTTTTACTGTATATTATTCATTAAAAGTAGTCTCAAATTGCTTATTTTCTAAGTCTTCTAATGTTTTTCATAATACCACTTTCAGTCGACAATACACTTCTTTTATAAACATAAGCAGCAACCATAAGTGTCACGATAATCAGAGCGATGAGAATTACAACACCTATAATCATCTCAAGGTGACCTGTATCATTAGCGAGTAATCTGAGTGGCATAACGAATGGTGTGAAGAACGGGATGTAGCTCGCTACTGTGATTAAGAAATGGTCTGCAAAACTGATACCTGCCAATGCAATAAAGTAACCAATCATCGTAATAAAGGTGACTGGCATTAAGCCTTGTTGGATATCTTCCATACGGTTGATGAATGAACCGAGCATAGCTGCAATCGATAGGTAAAGTATTAAACCAAGGACAACAAAGATGACACAATAAACGATTAATAATGGTGTTTGGTCGTTTGGTTCTAGACCAAATCGTTCAAGTAATGCTGCGTGATCTGATGTGTAAAAGGCGATAAGACCACCGATCGTTATGGCGGCAACTTGAATGATACTAACGGCCATCATTGCTAAGATTTTTGCCATTAAGTGTTGAACAGGTCGTATACTTGAAACAATCATTTCAATCACTCTTGAAGATTTCTCATTTGCAATCTCCATAGCAATTTGTGATGCATAGTTCAGTATGATGATAAACATCAAAATGACTGAGAAGTAGAATATAACCATATTTAATATATTGGTATCATCTTCACTTGCTGCTTCAAATTCTCCTGAATCTTCAGCTTGGACTAAGAAGTTAACAGGCACTTCGTCGTACATTAACGCTAGCTCTTCTTCACTTAGATCTAAAGTCTGCAGTACGTAAGCACGGTTGGTATCATTTAATGCAAGTTGAATGTTTTGTTCTTCTGTAGAAGATAAGGCTTCATCACTTCTAATTTCTGCTTCTAGTGGGTCTGTACTTGTAACCTCTAGAACCGTATCACCATCTTCTTCTACAATCTCTATCTCTTCGTCATATGTTTGAATAATCGGTTCAAACACTTCTATAAAGGACTGATCTGCTTCAATTTGAAGCGTAGAGGACTCATCTGAATCAAACAGACTGATTATTTTATCCAGGTTAAATGCTAAAAACATTCCTGCGATAATAATCAAGGTTGTGATAATAAATGATTTTGCTTTTAATTTTGAGAAAAATGTTAGGTTGAAAGTCGTCATAAATTTATTCATAGTCTCGACCTACTTTCGAAATGAAGATATCGGTTAGTGAAGGTTCGTTAACTTGGAAACGTTTAAAGAAACCGAGTTCAGTCACTTTGTTATAGATTTCTTCTGCATACTTTTCCTCTTCAATTTTTAAGGTAGTCTTCTTACGTACTTGTTTGATATCAAGTACACCAGGAAAATCTTTTAAGAAGGACACATCATGATCGCCTTCAATAATAATTTCTTTTTGTCCAAAGTCTTTTTTAATTTGATCAATATTACCGCTGACCACTTGTTTACCACGGTCTAATATACATAGCTCTTCACACAGTTCTTCAACGTGTTCCATACGGTGAGAACTAAAAATAATCGTTGAACCATTTCTATTTAAATCTTTGACCGCATCTTTAAGAAGTTCAACATTAATCGGGTCAAGTCCACTGAAAGGTTCATCGAGAATGATGAGTTCTGGATTATGGATTATTGAAGCAATAAGTTGTATTTTTTGTTGATTCCCTTTTGAGAGTTTTTCTATTTTCTTTAGCTTATTCTCCGTTACCTTAAATCGGTCTAACCAATAATCTAATGCCTCATTGGCTTCTTTTTTGGACATGCCTTTCAGCTCTGCTAGATAGATGACTTGTTCTTTAACCGTTAATTTTGGATGTAAGCCGCGTTCTTCCGGTAGATAGCCAATCTTGTTCGTCATGTGATAGCCAATCTTATCACCGTTATACAATATTGTACCTTCAGTCGGCGTGAGTAACTGCAAAATCATTCTAAAGGTCGTTGTTTTACCTGCACCATTACCGCCAAGAAAGCCGTACATACTGCCACTTGGTACATTAATGTTAATAGAATCTACTGCTTTGTGGTTACCGAAGGTTTTCTGGATGTTACTTAACTCCAAAGCCATGGGATGTTCCTCCTTTATATTGATGTTTACATTTTACCACACCACTTGTTAATGAAAAGTTGTTATAATGTAAAGGTCAAAATTATAAAGTGAGGTGTCGTCTTGGAAGCAGTCGAAGAAAAAGCATCATTTAAAAAGTTTATGGATTTAATTAAACGCACGAATGTAAAGAAAAGTATATTTTTTGGTGGTGTGTTCCTTACTTTAATTAGTACCGCAGGATCTTTAATCGTGCCACTTTTAACGCAGATGTTCATAGATGGTTTTGATCCTTCAGTAATTAGTACACCACTCATCGTACTGATTATTGCTGTCTTTCTCTTAAGCGCAGTCGTTGATGGTGTTGCTTACTATATGCTCGCAAAAATTGGACAGTCAGTCGTCAAACGGTTAAGAGAACTCGTATGGGATAAGTTTCTTAAATTACCAGTAACATATTTTGATAAGACGAAGAGCGGTGAGTCTGTAAGTAGAGTGGTAAATGATACAAGTATTATTCAAGGCTTAATCACGAGTCATTTTCCTCAATTAATTTCAGGTGTGATGAGTATAATTGGCTCGGTTGTCATTCTTTTCTTCTTGGACTGGAAACTCACGCTAATAATGTTTATAGCCTTGCCAATTTCTATTGCAGTAATTCTACCTCTAGGAAATAGAATGCAAAAAGTATCGAGGAAATTACAGGATGAAACGGCGACATTCACAGGTTCTATTCAAGAAACGCTTGGTGAAATCCGCTTGATGAAATCCTTTAATGCTGAAAACTATGAAAAGGTAAAAGGCCGTAAAGGTATTGGTGAACTTTATAAATATGGAATGAAAGAAGCTGTTATCAACGCCTTATTATCACCCATAATGTATACAGTAATGATGTTAGTCATCATTTTAGTCATTGGTTATGGAGGCATACGGGTTGCAGATGGAACGATGACAATTGGTACACTTGTCGCATTTCTACTGTACCTCTTCCAAATTATTATGCCGATGACGATGTTTGCGATGTTCTTTACAGAATATAATAAAGCCCTAGGCGCAACAGGTAGAATTATCAATATAATGGAACTAGATGATGAAAAATCAGGAGTAGAGAAACCGAATCTTGAATATAACAACTTAAGATTTGAGCAAGTCACATTTGGATATGATGAAACACCTGTTTTAGAAAATATTTCATTTACGGCACAAAACAATCAAAAGGTTGCTTTTGTTGGTCCAAGTGGCAGTGGTAAATCTACAATTTTTGCTTTAATAGAGAAGTATTATGAAGTTTGGAGTGGACAAATACTTGTTGATGGTATTAATATCAATAATCTAAGTCTAAGTTCATATCGTAGGGGCATTGGTTATGTCGCCCAGGAAAGCGCCATTATTTCAGGTACAATACGCGATAATATTACTTATGGTTTAGATCCATCTTTTTATACAGAAGCAGATATTGAAAAAGCTGTTGAACAGTCATACACTAAAGAATTTGTAGTCAATCTAGAAAACGGACTCGACACCGAAGTAGGTGAACGTGGTGTTAAATTGTCAGGTGGACAACGTCAGCGTATCGGTATTGCTCGAGCGTTTTTAAGAAACCCTAAAATATTAATGCTAGATGAAGCGACTGCCAGTTTAGATTCAGAGTCTGAGAAATATGTTGGTGAAGCTTTAAACGAACTTATGGCGGGTAGAACAGTCCTTGTAATTGCACACCGTTTATCAACAATTGTAAACTCAGATAAGATATACTTTATCGATAATGGATTACTTACTGGAGAAGGGACACATGAATCCCTAATGGCCAGTCATGAAAAATATAAAGAATTTACAAACCAGCAATTTGGAGAAGATTAGAGGCAGTTTTATAAATGGGAATTTTAATAGAAGCATTTAGTCCAATCATACCTATATTTATCTTTATTTTTATGATCATTGTTGTGGTGACCTTATTGATTAATATTAGGAGTGGCTATCAGCTCGATACAATCGCAAAAAAGATCAGATATTTTTCAATCATTGGTTTGACGATGAGCGTAGTGGGTATTTTTCTCGTAACGCTGATGCCGACTTCAAATGGAAGTGACATCGTTCAGCTCACACCTTTTGAGAGTATTGAAGATCTTTGGTATTATGCAACAACAGAAGCATTAATCAATAGTGTGTTAATGAATATTGTTCTATTCATACCAACTTCCTTCTTTTTATATTTTATAATTCGAAGAGAGTTGTTAACCACGATTCTTTGCTTATGTTTGTCAATCTTTATAGAAACGACGCAGTATTTATTACCGATTGGAAGAATAACAAGTATCGATGATATTATTTTAAACTCAATCGGAGGCATCATAGGCGTTTTACTTGGCGTCCTATTTTTAAAGATAAAAGATGTTTATTACTTGATGTTTGGTGGTAAATAAAGAAATAACAGTTAAAAAGGGGATGTTGTCTATGTACAACAAATTAAAAAACATCGAAGGTGTAACTTTACAACCTAAAGAAGTTGTAGGACCTGCGCTTGTTGGATCTGTAGAGTACTTTAATGGGGAGAAAAGTACTTACCATGGTTCACTTGTTGCTACGACACAAAGATTGTTCTTGAATCTTGAAGATCACGGTGTCGTTTGTATTGAAGATTTTGGCTATGAAAAAATCACAAGAATTACTATAGAAGATTTGCTTCTTGTAGGTCACATTGTACATCTGTGGACAGATGATCAATTAATCGTCAGCGTAAAAAGCATTTCTGAAGGTAAGCTTGATAAGTTCTTAGAATTTGTCTACAAGTACAAAGGTAGAGTTACAGTCGAAAATGAAGCACTGGCATAAAAGTATATTGAATATTGAAGGCTCCGGTAAGCCCGGAGTCTTTTTTTATATTTGAAATGAGGGATTTTTTTCTAATGGTACCGAATGCGTATTATATTTGTGTATAATGACGGTATAAATAATAAAGGGGAAGCTATGAAATTTAAAATGATATTCCTCCTTACGCTGGTACTCATGCTCACGGCATGTTCTAGTTTTCGTGAAATTGATGTGACAGATGATGGGGAGTTAAGAAGAATTACTACAGAAGATACATCAGAAATTGATATACCGGGTAAGCCAGAAAATATTGTCCTGTTTCGTACCATTGATCCAGGAAATGCAGCCCTTTTAGGATATGAGCCAACTGCCGTGAACAGAGCACTAGAGGGAAATGAAACACTGACTAATGAGGTCGGACAATCACTGACATTTTTAGAGCCTGGTGATATTGAGGGATTAAAAGCAGTCGACCCTGATTTAATTGTGACCTACTCACCTGATGAATATTTTGATCAGTATAGTGAAGTCGCACCAACGATTAGAATGTCTTATTCAGGGGGGATACTGAGTCCGTTTAGTCCACGCGTCTATTTAACGCAGCTCTATTATTTAGGTGTAATTTTAAATAAAGAAGAAGAAGCAAACAAGATTGGTGACGAGTGGGAAGGACAGACAACAGTCTTAAAACGGGAACTTAATACGCAAGTTGACAATAAGAATGCTGTTGTTGCAGTCGCTCATGAAGATGGCTATGTGCTCTATAATGAATATATGAGCTATGGGACTGAAGCGGTATATGATGTGCTCGGTTTCCAGATGGATAGTGCACTCCAAAGTCACTTAGAAGACAATTTATTTGATGTGAAAACACCAAGTGACCTTAGTGAGTTTGAAGCAGATTATGTCTTTGTAAATACACCTGACTATGAAAATGAGGATATTAAAACTGAATTTGCCCAGGCACTCGATATTGAGAAGGGTCATGTGATTTTACTCAATTCAGAAGATACTATTACTAATGATTTGATTTCTATACAAAAACAAACGGAGTATATTGTCGATAAAATAAACGAAGCGGGTGAGTAACAAGTGAAAATAGAAGGGGCTTTGATTGGAGAGCTTTTTAACGCACAAAAATTCGAAGACATCTATCTTTCCACTATGCCTGAATGGCAAGCATTGATGCCAAAAGAAGAGTTTCTAAATGAAGCGCGCCATTTTCATCAGGGTACGATACACTTTTCCTTGTATAGAGAAAATGAACTAGAACTTGGTGTGAGACGTTATGCTTTTGTAGATGACAAGACGAAAAGAATGTTGACGGTCGCAGTCAAACAGTCACTGATTATTGGTCTTAAGTTTGGCTACCTAGAACAATATCATGAGTACAAAGTGCCTTCTAAAGTGACGTATCGCCTACCGTTTAAAGATGACTGGTTCGTCTTATTTGGTGGAGAGGATAACTTTTTAA